>DATHUU010000166.1:0-15657 GCA_035461925.1 Ilumatobacter sp. | reverse complement strand
AGCGGCCCGGTTGACGTAGACCACACCGGCCTCGATGCGGTCGAAGAACCGGTCGATCTCGTCCTCGTCCTCGGCGAACAGACCCGCGGTGAGACCGAACGGAACGGCGTTCGCGCGCTGGATCGCCTCGTCGAGCGAGCCGGTCGCGCGCACGGCGATGAGGGGGAGGAACAGCTCGGTGCTCCAGATCGTCGAGTCGTCGGGTACCTGCACCACGGTCGGTGCGACGAAGTTCCCCGCCGACAGCGCCCCCTCCGTGATGCGGTGGCCACCGGTCAGCACGGCGCCGGTGAGCCGAGCGTCGGCGATGACGTCGTCGAAACGATCGAGCGCTCGCTGGTCGACGACGGGAGACAGGAAGCCGCCGGGCTCGAGCGGGCTGACGAGCGGGATCGCCTCGGCGCGGGCCACCAGCCGGGCGATGAACTCGTCGGCGATCGCCTCGTCGACGTACACCCGCGAGGCTGCCGAGCACTTCTGGCCGCCGAACCCGAACGCGCTGCGCGCCGTGCCTTCCACGGCGAGGTCGAGATCTGCGCTGCCGGCGACGATCACCGGGTTCTTGCCGCCCATCTCGCAGATCGCCGGCTTCGGGTAGGACGCCGAGAACGACGACAGGATCGACATGCCGACCGCGCTCGAGCCGGTGAACGTCACCCCGTCGACACCCGCGTGGTGCACCAGCGCCGAACCGACGTCCGCCCCACCGGTGAGGAGGTTGAACACCCCACGCGGGACACCGGCATCGGTGAGGGCGCGGCCCACGAGATGGCACGAGTACGACCCGATCTCCGACGGCTTCGCGATCACCGCGTTCCCGGCGACCAGCGCCGCGCCGGTCGGCCCGCCGATGAGGGCGTTGGGGTAGTTGAACGGGCCGATCACGCCCCACACCCCGTACGGGCGCATCACGTCGGTCGTGACCTCCAGCTCATGGAAGCGCTGCATCGGTGCGGCGAAGCCGTCGTGCTCGCGCATCGCGTGGGTGTAGTATCGGATCAGGTCGGCGGTCTCCTCGACCTCGCCGATCGCCTCGAGCCGGCTCTTGCCGTTCTCCCACGCGAGGGCGGCACCATCGCGCACCGAGCGCTCCGAGATCAGGTCGGCCGCCCGGTCGAGCAGGTCGCACCGGTCGTGCCAGGGCATCGCTGCCCAGCCCTTCTGCGCCGAACGTGCCGCGACGACGGCGTCGTCGACGTCGTCACCGTCACCGATCGTGAAGTGACCGATCTCGACCGAGGTGTCGACGGGCGAGACGGTGGTGAAGGTCGGCCCGAAGCGCTCCTCGTTGCCGATCCAGAGCGGGTGCATGGCGCCGAGGTCGTCGCGGACCTCGGCGGAGGCGGCCGTGTACGCGCCCTGGAGCTCCTCGTCGTCGGTGGACATCGTCGCGTAGGTGATTCGGAACGCAGCCATAGCGGCGAACTCTGACACATCCGACCCCCACCGCGCCGCCCGCGGTCAGTCGAACAGGTCGGGGTCGGTGCGGCAGATCTCGTCCCAGAGGGGCTGGAACGAGAACCATCCGGCGAAGTGGCCACCGGTCTGGTCCGCGGTGTACTGCGCGTACTCGTGCCGGATCTCGATCGGGTCGCCCGCCGCCATCGCCATCAGCTGGGCCTGACACGACCGCTCCATGGAGACGAACCAGAAGCACGCCTCGTCGACCGACTGGCCGACGGTGAACAGCCCGTGGTTCTGGTGGATCGCGGCCTTGCCCGTCGGGAACTCGGCGGCGAACTCCTTGCCCGCTTCGATCTCGAACACCACCGCGCCGCCCTGCTCGGAGATGACGGTGTGGTCACCGTAGAAGGCGCACGCGTCCTGGGTGATCGGCGCCAGTGGGATGCCGAGGGAGCTGAACGAATTGCCAGATGGCGAGTGGGAGTGGGCGGCGGCGACCACGTCGGGGCGCGCGGCGTGGATTGCCGAGTGCAGGACGAACGCGGCCCGGTTGACGTGACGTTCGCCGTACACCACGTTGCCCGAGTGGTCGAGCAGGATCAGGTCGGACTGCCGGATGTGCCGGAAGCTCATCCCGAACGGGTTCACCCAGAACAGGTCGGGGAACTCCGGGTCGCGCACGGTGATGTGGCCTGCGACACCCTCACCGAATCCGAACCGCCCGAAGATGCGGAGCGCGCCGGCCAGCTTGGCCTTGCGGTGGGCACGCTCCTCCTCGACCGAGGCGAACGTGGGCGGCGCCGCGATCTTGAGATCGGACTTCGGGGTGAGCGGGACTCCATCGATCGTCCGGGTCTCGGTCGCGGTCGGATCGTGGGTCATCGCCATGTCGCAACGGTACCGGTTCGCAACACAACCGGTCGTGCCCGCGCCCGGATGCCGGGCGCGGGCGACAGGTGTCTCACTCGCGCGTGGCGACCTCGTAGTGCTCCGACAGCTCGCGCTCGAGCTCCGGGGTCATCCGATGGTCGTCAGCGGCCTTCGGCGAGTGCTTGACCAGCTCCCGATCCCAGGGGACGACGATGTTCCCGGACGCTGACCGGTAGGTGCCGGCGACCGGGACCCAGTGTGCGGCCTTGAACAGACCGGGGTCGACGACGAGCCAACTGGGTGACTCGGACAGGCTGCCGGCAGTACCCGACGCGTCGTCGTACGTGACGTCGACGACCGTCCCGATCTCTTGATCGTGCTCGTCGACGACCATGTGTCCCATGTAGTCCGGGAAGGCGGCATCGTGACGGGTGTTCGGTTCCATGGGGACCTCCGTGTTCGGTTGCCCGCTGACGTGTCCTGTACCCGCCCCACGCGGTCGTCAATCGTAGGCCGTCGATCGTGGTCACCGGGCGCGCGACCGAGATCGGTTGGATCCGGCCGGACCGGAACGCGATGGGGTCGTGCACGTAGGGGTCGGGCAAGTCGGGGTCGTTCACGGCCTCGGGCTGGGACTCGAGCGTGATGTCGGGCGCGAGACTGGCGCGGTGAACCGCGTCATCACCCCGTCGTCGATCGCCCCGCCTGCCGCCAACTACGCGCACGCCGTGCTGACCACCGGTGCGTCTCGTTGGCTGCACACCTCCGGCGTGGTGCCGACGCGCCCCGACGGCTCGACCCCCATCGACATCCGGGAGCAGGCTGACGTCGTCTGGGCGAGCATCGGGGCGATGCTCGTCGAGGCGGGGATGCGGCCCGCCGACATCGTCAGCGTCACGACGTACGCCGTCGCGGGCGAGCAGCTCGGGCCGGTGATGGCGGCCAGGGACCGCTTCCTCGGGGGGCGACGGGTCGCGTCGACGCTCGTCACGGTGCCGGCGCTCGCACAACCACAGTGGAAGATGGAGGTCGCCGTCATCGCGGCGGCGGCCTGACGAGCGCTCTCGTTGATCGACCTGGGATGCGACCACGAGCTCGGTGCCCTTCTACGCTGGCGTCATGGCTGACGATGTGCACCGCACCGACTCCGGCATCGAGATCAGACCGCTGTACACGGCCGCCGACCTCGAGGGATGGGATCCGGCCGAGCAGCTCGGCCTGCCGGGCGAGGCGCCGTTCACCCGCGGCGTCTACCCGTCGATGTACCGGGGCCGGCTGTGGACCATGCGCCAGTACTCCGGGTTCGGCGATGCGGCCAGCACCAACGAGCGCTTCCACTTCCTGCTGAACGCCGGTCAGACCGGGCTGTCGTGCGCGTTCGACCTGCCCACGCAGATGGGGTACGACTCCGACCACCCTCGCGCCGAGGGCGAGGTCGGCAAGGTCGGGGTGGCGATCGACACACTCGACGACATGCGCACCCTGCTGGACGGCGTGCCGCTCGACCAGGTCACCACCTCGATGACCATCAACTCGACTGCGGCGATCCTGCTGTTGATGTACGAGCTCGTCGCCGAGGAGCAGGGCGTCGACCCGGTCAAGATCTCCGGCACGATCCAGAACGATCTCCTCAAGGAGTACATCGCCCGCGGCACGTACGTGTACCCGCCGCGCCCGTCGATGCGGATCATCACCGACATCTTCGGGTACTGCGCTGCGCACATCCCGCGCTGGAACACGATCTCGATCTCGGGCTACCACATCCGTGAGGCGGGTTCGACCGCTGCGCAGGAGATCGCGTTCACGCTCGCCAACGCGATCGCGTACGTGCAGGCGGCGGTCGACGCCGGACTCGACGTCGACGACTTCGCGCCGCGTCTCAGCTTCTTCTGGAACGGCCACAACCACTTCTTCGAAGAGGTCGCCAAGTTCCGGGCGAGCCGCCGGATGTGGCACCGCATCATGACCGAGCGGTTCGGTGCGAACGATCCGAGGTCGGCGATGTTGCGCTTCCACACCCAGACCGGCGGCTCGACGCTGACCGCGCAACAGCCGGTCAACAACGTGGTGCGCGTCGCGATCCAGGCGCTCGCAGCCGTGATGGGCGGCACGCAATCGCTGCACACGAACGGGTTCGACGAGGCGCTCTCGCTGCCGACCGAGCAGGCGGCGCGGCTCGCCCTGCGCACGCAGCAGATCATCGGGTACGAGGCCGGGGTCACCGACACACCCGA
The DNA here is from genome assembly GCA_035461925.1 of Ilumatobacter sp. Lineage (GTDB taxonomy): Bacteria > Actinomycetota > Acidimicrobiia > Acidimicrobiales > Ilumatobacteraceae > Ilumatobacter. The sequence continues at coordinate 11,149 of DATHUU010000166.1, read as the reverse complement.
CCCGCTCGCCGGCTCCTATCTCGTCGAGTCGCTCACCGACGAGGTCGAAGCCAAGGCGTGGCAGTACATCGAGCGCATCGACGAGCTCGGCGGAGCCGTGGCAGCGATCGAGCAGGGCTACCAGATGGACGAGATCGAGCAGTCGGCGTACGAGTACACCAAGTCGATCGACGACGACGAGCGCGTGATCGTGGGGCTCAACAGGTTCAGGATCGACGACGAACCCGAGCCTGAGGTGTTCCCGATCGACCCCGCACTCGAGCCGGCCCAAAAGGCCCGGCTGTCCAGCTACAAGGCGAACCGCGACGGTGCGGTGTTGTCCGATCGTCTCGACGCCGTCCGAGTTGCGGCGCGCGGGAGCGACAACCTGCTGTACCCGATGAAGGATGCGCTGCGAGCCGGCGCGACGCTGGGCGAGGTCAGCGACGCGCTGCGCGACGTGTTCGGCGTGTACCAGCCGTGAGGTCGGGAGCCCCGGAACGACGCCCCGACGCGGCATGACTGCGCCTGATTGGCTCGCGGCGCATGCCGACGAGGAATGCTGCGACATCATCACCGAGGGACGGGTCACCGGTCGGCCCCACGAGATCGAGATCTGGTTCGGTGTGATGGACGGGGCGATGTACCTGATCTCGGGGAACGGTCCCGGGGCCGACTGGTACCGGAACCTGCTCGAGAACCCGCAGGTGGTCGTCCGCCTGGCGGGGGAGGAGCACGTCGGCCGGGCGAGCCCGGTGATCGACCCCGAGGAGCGCCACCGTTGCGGCGATCTGATGGGTGCAAAGTACGTGTGGGAAGGCGACCCCGACATCGGCCTCACCTACGAGGCGTGGTGCTACGACGTGCCTGCCGTGGCGATCGAGTTCTGATCGTTTCGCGCTGCACCAGGCCGGGCACCCTGATGACATGACGACGCTCGACGACCTCCTCACCCCGGAGGGCTCGATCGCCTCCGTGTACCTCCGCGCCCCCAGCGCCACGACCGAGGCCGAGTACCGACTGGAGACCGGCTGGAAGAACGCCCGGCGAGGGCTCGCCGACGCCGGCGCCCCGACCGAAGCGCTCGAACAGATGGACACCGCCGTGAACGACCTGCAGCATGGTGACGCCCCGTCGTTCGCACTGTTCGTCGACGACGGCGCTCGCCACCTGCTCGTCGAACCGTTGGACGACGCGCTCGAGGCCGATCTCGCCGTCTACGACCGGCTCCCTCGGCTTGTCCCGATGCTGCACTCCCGTCAACGCTCCGTGCCCCACGTGATGGTCATGACGGACCGCACCGGCGCCGACATCGTCGCCGTGGTCGACGGCGAGACCGCGGAGACGGACTCGGTCGAGGGAACCGATCATCACATCCACCGTGGCCGCTTCGGCGGCTGGTCGCATCGGCGGATCCAGCAGCGAGCCGAGAATCGGTGGGAGGACAATGCCCGCGACGTGTCCGAGCGCGTCTCCGAGCTGGCTCGCCAGATCGGTGCTCGGGTCATCACGATCGCCGGCGACGTGCGCGCCCGGCAGTTCGCGCTCGAGCACCTCGATCACGACGCTCGGGAGATCACGACGGTGCTCGAGGCCGGTGACCCGGACGCCGTCGCCGAGGAGACCGTGCGACTGGTCGCTGATGCGGTGGCTCGCGACACGAAAGCGTTGCTCGAGTCCCACGCGAATCGCGCCGGCGCGGCCACCGCCGTGTCCGGTCCCGAGGCGGTGTTCCACGCCTTGACCGCGGGCCGTGTCGAGACGTTGCTCGTCGTCGACGACGTGGACGACGAGCGTCGCGCTTACTTCAATCCCGACGGTTCCCCTGTGTGCTCGACGACGAAGAACTTCGAGGACATGGCCGACGGCAGACTCGTCGACATCGCGGTCCGCTCCGCCCTGCTCGCCGACTCGGACGTGCGGGTCGTGCCCGCCACGGTGCTGGAAGGGAACATCGGCGCCCTCCTCCGCTGGTGACTCCGACTCGTGATTGTCAGAGTCGTGACGGTCACTCGAGGTGACGGACGGCGGGGCGTGGTCGTTCCGGCCTCTCGGGCACGCTCGTCGGCCAGCCGAGGTAGATGACGGCGACGATGCGCACGTCCGGTTCGAAGCCGCACAGGTCGAGGGCGCGGGGCGAGTCGATCAGAGGTGGCGTCGACCAGAACGACGCCAGTCCGGCGGCGGTCGCCCCGAGCAGCACGTTCTGCACCCCGGCCGCGACGGCGTCGCGGTTCTCGTCGTGGAACGTCGGATGGTCGTGCGCGGCGCAGCCGACGACGAGCACCGACGGTGTCCGCGCGTACTTCGTGAAGGTCTTCGCGCGCTTGCCCTCGTCGCCGATGCCGCCGTCGACCATGTCGGCGACGAAGGCCTCGCCGAGTCGGAGTCGCGCGTCGCCCCGGAACGACGCGAACCGCCACGGCCAGGTCCGCTTGTGGTTCGGGGCCCATGTGGCGAGCCCGCACAGCCGGTCGATCAGCTCGGGCGTCACCGGAAGCGACTGGTCGACGACCATGCTGGTGCGGCGCGCCCGGACCAGCTCGGTGAAGCGGTCGAGGTCGGGGAGCGAGCTCACGGTCTCCAGGATGTCAGGCTGTCGCCCAGATCAGCACCTCGGCACCGTCCGGACCGGCGGTGAACGTGAGCCCGTTCGCATCGGTGAGCCGGGCGGCGTCGCCGGTGTCGAGCCGGCCACCCGGGTCGAGGTGGCCCGAGCCGCGGGCGATGAAGACGTGCGCGTGGCGGTCGTCGGGCACGTCGACGCGGCCGCCGGCGTCGAGGCGGGCACCCCAGAGCACCGCATCGCGCTGCTGGATCGCGACCGCTCCCGCGTGCTGCTTGCCGGAGGCGATGGGGATCAGGGCTCCTGAGGCGATCTCGGCGCTGACGTCGAGCTGCTCGTAGCCGGGTCGGATGCCCTGGGTGTCCGGGAGGACCCACATCTGGAGGAAGTGGACGTCGGTCGTGGCGCTGGCGTTGTGCTCGCTGTGGCGGATGCCGGTGCCGGCCGACATGCGCTGCGCGTGGCCGGGGAGGATCACGCCATGGTTGCCCTCGGAGTCGCGGTGTTCGAGCGCCCCGGAGAGCACCCAGGTGACGATCTCCATGTCGCGGTGCGGGTGGGTCCCGAACCCTGTGCCGGCCCGCACGATGTCGTCGTTGTTGACGAGCAAGAGGCCGTGATGCGTGTTGTCGGGGTCGTGGTGAGGTCCGAAGCTGAACGAGTGCTTGGAGTCGAGCCAGTCGATCTTGGTGGTGAAGCGATCGTCGGCACGGCGGATGTCGATCGCGGCGTGCTCGGTCGCGGCGGAGTCGGTCATGATCGATCAAACCGTTGCGAACACAAGTATATTCCGGCGCGGACGGACACCGTCACACCCCCGATCTACAGTGCTCACCGATGGGGGCTGTGACCGAGGTCGTGTTCGCGAAGGCGTTCCGGCGCCACGTCGACTGTCCCGACGAACGCATCGCTACCGATGTCACCGAAGACGAGATGACGGTGGGCGCCGTCCTCGACGCGTACTTCGAGCTCCATCCGGCCGTCCGCTCGTACGTCGTCGACGACCTCGGTGCCGTCCGCAAGCACGTGGCCGTGTTCGTCGACGGCGATCTCGTCACCGACCGGGCCGGTCTCACCGACCGCGTCACGCCCACCTCGACCGTCCACGTCTTCCAAGCCTTGTCCGGAGGTTGACATGTCACTCGCACTCATCGGGACCCGGAAGGGACTGTTCACCCTCGATGGCGCCAACGGCTCGCCCGTGCTGCGCGGTCCGGAGTTCCCGGGCGGTCCGGTCACCAACGCCATGCGCGATCCGCGCGACGGGGCGCTGTACGTGTCGATCGACCACGGTCACTTCGGGGTCCACCTCCACCGCAGCGACGACGGCGGTGCGAGCTGGACCGAGATCGCGACACCCGAGTACCCGCCCAAGCCCGAGGGCGTGTCGGAGGTCAACCCGATGTCGCAGAAGGAGCTGGTGTGGTCGACCCAGCTCGGCTGGGTGCTCGAACCCGGCCACGCCGACGAGCCGGGCGTGCTGTGGTGCGGCACGATCCCCGGTGGCCTCTTCCGGTCCGGCGACCGGGGAGATTCGTGGCAGCTCGTCGAGTCGCTCTGGACCCTGCCCAATCGACAGAAGTGGTTCGGTGGCGGCTACGACGACGCCGGCATCCACTCGATCTGCGTCGACCCGAGGGGCCCGGGCCGGCTCGTGGTCGGCGTGTCGTGCGGTGGAGCGTGGCGGACCGACGACGGTGGCGAGACGTGGACGGTGGCTGCGAACGGGATGCGCGCCAACTTCATGCCGCCCGAGCTGGCGGGCGACCCCGACACGCAGGACCCACATCGGATCGTCCGGTGTGCGTCGGCGCCCGACATGCTCTGGACGCAACACCATTGCGGGATCTTCCGGTCGACCGACAACGGTGATTCGTGGACCGAGATCGACGAGGCGGGTCCGTCGACCTTCGGCTTCGCGGTCGCGGTGCATCCCGACGATCCGGAGACGGCGTGGTTCGTACCGGCGCTCAGCGACGAGGTCCGCATCCCGGTCGGCGGGCGGATGGTCGTCACCCGTACCCGCGACGGCGGGCAGACGTTCGACGTGCTCACCGACGGGCTCCCACAGGAGCACGCCTACGACCTCGTCTACCGCCACGCCTTCGACATCGACGGCAGCGGCGAACGGCTGGTGATGGGCTCCACCACCGGCAACCTGTGGTGGAGCGGCGACGGAGGAGACTCGTGGACCGCCCTGTCCACGAGCCTCCCCCCGATCGCCAGCGTCCGCTTCTGCTGAGGTCAGGTCCCGCGGCGCTTCGCTGCTCGTACGGCGGCGCCGCCGATCCGCAGGAAGCGGGTGTCGCCGAACGGGGTGCCGGCGACCTGGTTCAACACCATCGCCACGGCCAGCCCGGAGTCGGGATCGCCCCAGGCACCGGAGCCGCCGAATCCGAAGTGACCGAACCCGTGCGGCAGCACGCCGGTCGAGGTGGCTGCCATGTGGTAACCGAGCCGCCAGCGCATGTCGAGCATCACCGCGGCGTCGCGGCCGACCCGCTGCCCGGTCCGGCCGTCGCCGTTCGGCCCGATCGTCGTCTGGATCCGCGTCGCCTCTGCGAGCGTCGCCGGGGAGAGCAGCGGCGGCCCGTCGAACGCCTCCGGCGTCGCCAGCGCGGCGTACATGCGGGCCAGCGATCGGGCCGTGAAGACACCGTTGGCGGCGGGCATCTCTGCGTCGTGGATGTGTGCCGTGGTCGCCACGTCGAGGAAGTCGTCGACGACGAGCGCTTCGTACAGCGGCACGTACCGCTCGAAGCGGGCGAGGTTGCGGAGCAGCTTGAGGAGCCGCGTCGAGTCCTTCGGGTCGACGAGGAGGTCGGCGATCCGGCCACGGTGCTCCGCCGGCGTGCCGACATACATGCCGTCGAGATCGAGCGGCTCGACGATCTCGCGTTGGACGGCCTCGTTCACGGTGAGCCCGGTGACACGTCGGATCACCTCGCCGACCAACCATCCGTACGTGAGCGCGTGGTAACCCGAGCGGGTGCCGACCTCCCACGCCGGTTCTGCCTCGGCGAGGACGTGCACCATGTCGTCCCACGCCAGCAGACCCTCGGTGTTCTCCACGAGGGTGCGCACCTGGTGGAGGCCTGCCTGGTGCGTGAGGAGGTGACGGAGCGTGATGGTCTCCTTGCCGCGCGCTGCGAACTCGGGCCAGTACGTCGCGATCGGTTCGTCCCAGTCGAGCAAGCCGCGATCGACGAGACGGTGCACGACCGTGGCGACGACGCCCTTCGTCGTGGAGAAGCTCATCGCCATCGTGTCGCGCTCCCACGGCGTGCCGGCCGCGTCACGGTCGCCGGTCCACACGTCGACGACCAGCTCCCCGCGGTGGTACACCGCCACGGCTGCACCGCCGACCGCCGACCGCCGGCCCATCAGGTGGGAGAGCTTCTCGGTGACCAAGCCGAAGTCGGGGTGTACGTGGCCGTCCATGTCGTCGTTCTACCGCCTGGCGGGCTCCATCGGTCGGGTTGGCGGTCGGACGGGCCGGCGCGGTCAGTCCGGCTTGCGGGCTCGGCTGGGTTGGACCCGCGGGGCCTCGTTCGGCATCTTCGGGTACACGGGTGGCCAGGGGGCGTCGGGGATGCCGTTCGCGATGTCGTCGGCGAAGCGGTCGACGAGCTCGCCGATGTCCTGCGGGTGGTCGTCCATGTCGGACCACGGGTCGCCACGCTCGCTGAGGCGGTCGGGCACGGTGAGCATCGTGAGCTCGTCGGGCTCCACGGTCATGAGATCGTCCCACTCGATCGGGGTCGACACCTGGGCGCCGACGCGGGCTCGCACGCCCCATGCGCCGAACACGTTCTTGTGCGGCGCGTTCTGGTTGAAGTCGACGAAGACCTTGCCCTCGCGCAGCTCCTTCCACCACTGGTCGGTGATCAGGTCGGGATGCAGACGGGCCAGGTCGCGGGCGACCGTCACCGACGCGCCGCGGACCGCGAAGCTGTCGTAGCCGTCGACCACGCGCACGTAGACGTGGAGGCCCTTGCTGCCGGTCGTCTTCACGTAGGAGCGGATGCCAAGCTCGGCGAAGTAGAGCCGGACGTGCATCGCGGCCTCGCGGACGTGGTCGAAGGTCTGTCCGGGCGAGGGGTCGAGGTCGATGCGCAGCTCGTCGGACCACTGCGGCCGGTCGGCCCGGTACTGCCACACGTGCAGGCCGAGCACGCCCATGTTCGCCGCCCACAGCACGTGCGCCAGATCGGCGATCACGAGCGCCCGGGACGGCGTGCCGTTGATCGTCTGGACGGTGGTGGTGACGAGCCAGTCCGGCGCCGAGTCGGGGATCCGCTTCTGGAAGAACGACTTCTCGCCGACGCCGTTCGGATACCGCTCGAGGAGGACGGGCCGGTCGTGGATCCAGCGCATCAGGGGCTCGCCGACCACCAGGTAGTAGTTCGCGAGGTCGAGCTTGGTGAGCCCGAGCTTCGGGAACAACACCTTGCCGGGACTCGTGATGGCGACGGTCCGCCCTCCCGCGTCGATCTCGACGGGCTCGCCGAACGACTCCTTGCCCATGGTCGGAGCGTAGGTCGTGGCCCTGCCACGATGGGCCCATGACCGACACGACGCGCGAGATCGTCGAGCGCGACCGCCGCCACTTCATCCATCCGTACCAGGTGTTCGACACGTACCTCGTCGACGACGTGCTCCCGATCGAGCGCGGTGCCGGTGTGCAACTCGTCGACACCGACGGTCGCCGGTACGTGGACGCCGTGGGCGGGATGTGGTGCACGAACATCGGACTCGGCCGCGACGAGATGGCCGACGCGATCGCGCAGCAGGTGCGCGAGCTCGCCTACGCGAACCCGTTCGTCGACATGACGAACGTGCCGGCGGGGAAGCTGTGCGAGCGGCTGGCCGAGCTCGCTCCGGGCGACCTGAACCACGTGTTCCTCACGACCGGTGGGTCGACGGCGGTCGACGCCGCCTACCGCATGATCCAGTTCTACTGGCACGTCCGTGGCGAGCCGGCACGCAAGCACGTGTTGAGCCGCGTCGACGCCTACCACGGCACCACCTATGCCTCGGTGTCGATCGGCGGGAAGCCGGGGGATCGCGTGCCGGGGTTCGACTACATCGAGGACACGATCCACCACCTGTCGTCGCCGAACATCTACCGGTTCGGGAACGGCCGCACCGAGCAGGAGTTCGCCGACGATCTCGTCGTCGAGTTCGCCGCCAAGGTCGACGAGCTCGGAGCCGGGCGGGTCGCCGCCTTCTTCGCCGAACCGATCATGGGGTCGGGTGGGGTGATCCTTCCTCCTGCCGACTACCTCCAGCGGGTCCGGCAGATCTGTGCCGAGCACGCGATCGTGTACGTGAGCGACGAGGTCGTCACCGGCTTCGGCCGGCTGGGGGAGTGGTTCGCGTCGGAGTCGATCTTCGGGATCGTCCCCGACGTGATCACCTCGGCCAAGGGGCTCACCTCGGGGTATCTGCCGCTCGGGGCGACGATCGTCAGCGACCGCATCTACGACGTGATCGCCGAGACCGGCCACGATCGCTACTTCGCGGTGGGCTACACCTACTCCGGGCATCCGGTGTCGTGCGCCGCCGCGTTGAAGAACATCGAGATCATCGAGCGCGAAGGACTGCTCGACCACGTGAAGGAGATCGGGCCGTACTTCATCGAGCAGCTCCGCACCCTGGCGGACCTGCCGATGGTCGGGGACGTGCGCGGCTCCCACCTGATGGCGTGCGTCGAGTTCGTCGAGGATCGGGCGACGAAGCGGCGCTATCCGGACGAGCTCGACGTCGGCAAGCTCGTCGCCAACGCGTGCGAGCCGCGGGGCCTGATCGTGCGGCCGATGGTGCACCTCAACGTGATGTCACCGCCGCTCGTGGTCACCCGCGACGACGTCGATCACATCGTGACCGTGCTGCGCGACGCGATCGTGGAGGTGCGAGCGGAGCTCGACGGTCAGGCCTGATGGGCGCGGGCGGCGACGATGCCGAGACCGACGAACATCGAGCCGGACAGGTAGCGTCGCACGAACGCCTGGGTGCGACCGCGGACGAGGAGATGACGGACGGTGTCGGCCAGCACCGCCCAGAGCCCGTCCATGACACAGCCCAGCAGGACGAACATCGTGCCGAGCACGAGTGATTGGATCCAGGCCGGACCGCGGTCGGGCTCGATGAACTGGGGCAGGAACGACAGGAAGAACAGCGCGACCTTCGGGTTGAGAGTGTTCACGACGACGCCCTGCACGAAGGCTCGCTGCCGGGTGATCGACACGCCCCCGGAGCCGAGCGTGGGCGGTCGCGTCGTCAGCGTCTTCAGCCCGATCACGATGAGGTAGCCGGCGCCGAGCCACTTGACGACGGTGAAGGCGGTGGCCGAGGTGGCGAGGATCGCCGAGAGGCCCACGGTCGCCGCCAGCACGTGCACGAAGTTGCCGAGCTCGAGGCCGGCGACCGACGCGAACGCGGTCGCGCGGCCGTCGACGACCGCCCGGTTCACGATGTACGCGACCGCCGGCCCGGGGATGAGGAAGAGCACGATCGACGCGATCGCGAAGGTGACGAGGGCGTCGGGGGAGGGCACGGACGACAGGCTATGGAGCGCGTCGGCCGCATCCGGAAGCGGTTTCGGACGCCGCCGGTAGCGTCGCGGCGGTGAACCGCCCGGCTCTCTCGACGCGCGATCGGCGCGCCCTTGCCGCCGTGGCGGCGCAGTTCTTCGTGAACGGCGCGATGACCGCATCGTTCATCGCTCGCGCGCCCCAGATCCGGGACCGGATCGGTGTGACGGTCGACCGGTTCGGCCTCCTCCTCACGCTGGCCGGACTCTTCGGACTGGTCGGCAGCCTGCTCGCCGGGCGGATCATCCACCGCTTCGGCTCGCGCCGGGTGCTCATCGCGGGGGCGTTCGTGATGGTGCCGGTGCTCCCGATCATCGGCCTCGCCCGGTCGGCGGCGGTGTACCTGCTGGCGATGATGGCCTACGTCCTGCTCGACGTGCTCGTCGACATCTCGATGAACCTTCAGGGGTCGTGGCTGAGCGCGCGCCGCCACACCCCGGTGATGCATCGGCTACACGGGCTGTGGAGCCTCGGGGCGTTCGCGGGCGGCGTCGGAGCGGCGGTCGCCAACGCGGTCGGGGCTTCCTTGCTGGTCCACCTCGGTGTCGTCGCCGCGGTCGCAGCGCTCCTGCTGCTCGTCGTGAGCCGCGGGCTGTTGCGCGTCGACGAGGACGGGCACGAGGACACGCGCGGCCAGCCGGTCGCGGTGCCGACCGGCGGGCGGGCGCGGCTCGTTCCCCTCGCGCTGTTGGCGGTCGGCGGGCTGACGGCGGTCGCCGTCGAGGTGACCGGTGGTGACTGGGCGGCGTTCCGCCTGGCCGACGATCTCGGCACCTCGGCGGCCCTGGCCAGCGCTGCGTTCGTCGCCTACACCGTCGGCATGGCGGCGCTTCGCTTCGGGGGTGACTTCCTCCAGCTGCGACTCGGCCGGGACGGGCTCCACCGCTGGTCGGTCGCGGCGGCGACGGTCGGGCTCGTCCTCGCCTCGCTCGTCTCGAACCCTTGGGCGTCGATCGCCGGCTTCACCCTGATCGGCGCTGGTGTCGCCACGTTCCTGCCCAAGCTCTATGACGACGCCGCTCGGCTCCCGGGGCGCCGGGGCGCCGGCCTCGGGGCGATGACCGCCGGCACGCGCGTCGCGGTGATGACCACGCCGGTCCTCGTCGGTGCCATCGCCGGCACGTCGTGGTCGGTGGGCGACGCGATCGCGATCGTCACGCTGCCGAGCGTCGTGGCCTACGTGGCCGTGACGGAGCTGAACGCCCGCATGCTCCGTCGCCGAGCAGCGAAATTCTAGAAGTAAAATCCCCTGTCAGGGCTGGTAGTGAGAACATAAGTTCGATAAGCTCGCCGTATGGAGGCGCTGATCGTGGAGCTCCCGTCCTCGACGGAGGAGTGGGCGGGCTTCGTGGGGCGGGACCTGGGTGAGAAGGTCGCAGAGCTGAGGTCGCGGAGTTGAACGTCGCGGGGCGGCGGATCGAGGCGGCGATCGTGGGCGCCACGGAGCACGCCGACCGCACGGCGCACGACGAGGGCGATGGGCATCGGAGCGTGTCGGCGTGGTTGATGGCGACGACGAACTGCACGCGTGGTGAGGCGACCGGTCGGGTTCGCACGGCGAGGTTGTCCCGGCAGTTGGCGCACATCGCGGCAGAGTTCATGGCGGGTCGGGTCGGGATCGCGCAGGTGCGGGAGCTGGCCCGCCTGGCGGCGAACCCGCGGGTCGCGGACCGGCTGGGCGACTCCGAGGACATCTTGTTGGAGGCGGCTCAGACGTTGGAGTTCGCCGACTTCCGGGTCGTGACCGGCCGGTGGGAGCAGCTCGCCGATGCCGACGGCGCGTCACGAACCCATGAGCGGGTGCATGCCGAGCGCAACGCCCGCTGTGAGTTCGACGGTGTCGTGTTCCGGTTCGAGACCGCGCTCGGGGTGATCCAGGGGACGTCGATCCGCAACGTGTTCGATGCGTTCTGTCAGGCCGAGTTCGATCGGGACTGGCGGTGGGTGAAGGACACCTACGGTGACGAGGCGAACGCGTCGTTGCTGCCGCGCACCGCGACGCAGCGTC
>DATHUU010000165.1:0-3486 GCA_035461925.1 Ilumatobacter sp. | reverse complement strand
CCGGCGTCGCTCGGTAGCCTGGAAGCCGCCCGCCGACCGATCCCAACTCGGCGGCGACCCGCACCATGGCACCCGACTACGCCCAGCGACGACGCGTCGCCCTCGCCGTCGCGATCACCGCGATCGCCGCACCGGCCGCGTTCCTGCTCGACCGCGACGGCGACGAGCCCGAACAGGTCGTCACCACCGTCGTCGGCAGCGTCGTCTCGGACGCCACGGTCCCGCCGGCGACCGAACCCGACCGCAGCAGCCCGCGGGGAACCGACCCGATGGGGACGACACCGCCGGCCTTCCTCGAACCCTCCGGCACCATCGCTCCCGACGAACCGGCGACCATCGCGATCCCCCGTCTCCCCGACGCCATCCAGGGTCGGGCGACCTTCACCCGCTCGATCAAGAACGTCACCTCGTGCCAGGTCAAGCCCTCGGTCGGCGCGCCGTTCGGCCGCGCGATCACGGTCACCAACCTCGACAACAGCCGCAGCGTGCAATGCATCTACGACGTCGGCGGCGCCGACATCGACCACGAGGTCGTGCTCAACGCCGACGCGTACTCCCAGATCGCCGACCTGACCGACGTCCCCGTCCCCGTCCAGCTCACCTGGTGACGCACTCCCGGACGCGCATCCACGAGCTGCTCGGCTCCGGCGGGCTCGCCCCGCGTCGCGACCTCGGCCAGAACTTCGTCGCCGATCCCAACACCGTTCGCCGGATCGCAGCGCTCGCCCAGGTCGGCCCGGGCGACCACGTCGTCGAGATCGGAGCAGGGCTCGGTTCCCTCACCCTCGCCCTCGCCGAGACGGGCGCCGATGTGGTCGCGATCGAGCTCGACCGCGGCATCGTCCCCGTTGTCCGCGATGTCGTCGCCGACCAGCCGCGCGTGACGGTCGTCGAGACCGACGCGACCACCGCCGACTGGCCGGCCATCCTCGCCGGCGCGCCGAGCTGGACACTCGTCGCCAACCTCCCCTACAACGTCGGTACACCGCTCGTGTGCGACCTGCTCGACGACGTGCCGACGATCACCTCCATGTTGGTCATGGTGCAGAGGGAGGTCGCGGAGCGGTTCGCCGCCGGTCCGGGTTCGAAGGCGTACGGCGCCGTCAGCGTCAAGGTGGCGTACTGGGCGACCGCTCGCCTCGTCGCCACCGTGCCCGCCACCGTGTTCGTGCCCCGACCCAACGTCGAGTCGGCGCTGGTCCGCATCGATCGGCACGAGCCGCCGGCTACCCCGCCCGGCCCGCTCTTCGAGCTCGTTCGCCGGGCCTTCAACCAACGACGCAAGATGCTCCGCCGGTCGCTCGCCGGCATCGTCACGGCCGATCAGTTCGAGCGGGCCGGCATCGCTCCCGACACCCGTCCCGAGCAGCTCGGTCTCGACGACTGGTGCCGCCTCACCGATGCCACGTCGGAGCCGGTGTGATCGAGCACCCCGCCCACGCAGAGCTCACGGCGCACGCCAAGCTCACGCTCAGCCTGCGGATCACCGGCGTCCGCGACGACGGGTACCACCTCGTCGATGCCGAGATGGTGACCCTGGACCTCACCGACACCGTCACGATCGAGACGCGGACGATCGAGACAGGGACGATCGAAATGCGGACGATCGAAGCGAGGACGCGGACGGACCTCGCCAGCACCGTCACGACGGCGAGCGGGCCGTACGCCGACGGCGTGCCGCTCGACGCCGACAACCTCGTCGTTCGAGCGCTCCACCTGACGGGGAGCCCTCCGGCCGCGGTCCACCTGCACAAGCGGATCCCGCACGGTGGCGGGCTCGGCGGAGGGTCGGCCGACGCCGCGGCGATCCTGCGCTGGGCCGGCTGGAGCGGAACGCCCGACGAGCTCGCGACCGCGGCCCGGCTGGGCGCCGACATCGCGTTCTGCCTGGTCGGGGGCCGCGCCCGCGTGCGCGGCATCGGCGAGGTCGTGGAACCGCTACCCCACCTCGATCGGATCGTCACCCTCGTGATCCCCCCGGTCCGGGTCAGCACCCCCGCTGCCTACCGCGCCTGGGACGATCTCGGTGGACCCACCGCACCCGGCCCCAACGATCTCGAGCCAGCGGCGCTGGCGATCGCCCCCGAACTGGCGCGGTGGCGAGACCGGATCGGCGACGCGACCGGGCGGAGCCCGGTGCTCGCCGGGAGCGGTGCGACCTGGTTCGTGCACGGCGAACACAGCAGCGCCCTCGTCGCACTGGGCAACGAGGGCGCTGAGATCATCGCCGCGCGCACCGTCCCCGCCGAAGCGCAGCCACGGCGCTGAGCCGTAGCTGAACCACGGGAACGAGACGGGGACGACGGTCGTCGGACGTGCTATTTGCGGCGCTGGTGGCGCGTGCGGCGGAGCATCTTCTTGTGCTTCTTCTTCCGCATGCGCTTGCGGCGCTTCTTGACGAGCGAACCCATAAGGCGGGCCACGCTATCGGCCCGCCACGCCCGACCGGACACGAGCGGGCACGAGAGTTCAGAACGCGCCGGTACGGCGCTACCGTGGATCGCCGACCATCCGGGGTCGTTCAATGGTAGGACAGCGGTTTTTGGTGCCGTATATAGGGGTTCGAATCCTCTCCCCGGAACGATGATCCAGGAGCTCCCCCGATGACCGTCTCCGCGATCGTGCTCGCCGCCGGCGCCGGGACCCGTATGCGGTCCGACCGACCCAAGCCGCTGCACCGCATCTGCGGGCGGCCGATGGTGCTGCACGTGATCCACGCGCTCGAGAAGCTGCACCCGGTGCGCACCGTCGTGGTCGTCGGGCACAGTGGTGATGTCGTCAGCCGCCGCGTCCGGGACGAGGCGCCCGAGTGGGCCAATCTGGCGTTCGTGGAGCAGATCGAGCAGAACGGCACCGGCGACGCCGCTGCGATCGGCATGTCCGCGCTCGGCGGCGACGACTACGACGACGACGCCACGGTCGTCATCCTCCCCGGGGACGCCCCGCTCCTGGCCCCCGACACCCTCGACGAGCTCGTCGCCACGCACGTCGCCAACTCGAACGCGGCCACGATGCTGACGAGCGTGATGGACGACCCGGCCGGCTACGGACGCGTGATCCGCGCCGGCGATGGTCGCGTCCTGCGCATCGTCGAGCAGCGCGACGCGAGCCCGGAGGAGCTCGACGTCACCGAGGTCTGCACCAGCATCTACGCGTTCCGGCGCGACCTCCTCGGCCCGGCGCTGCGCAACCTCACCACCGACAATGCGCAGGGCGAGTTCTACCTCACCGACGTGATCGGCGGGCTGGCGTCGATGGGGCACCGGGTGGGAGCCGTCACGGCACCCGCGGCCGAGACCCAGGGTGTGAACGACCGGTGGCAGCTCGCGCTCGCCGAGCGCCAGTTCCGCAACCGCACGAACCGGTACTGGCTCCTCAATGGCGTCACGATGCTCGACCCCCGCCAGACCTTCATCGACGTGACCGTTCGCCTCGGCCGTGACGTCACCATCTATCCGGGCACCTTGCTCCAGGGCGCGACCGTGG
>DATHUU010000164.1:0-26260 GCA_035461925.1 Ilumatobacter sp. | reverse complement strand
TCGGAGTTGGTCGGCGGTGGTCACGTCGCACTCACGTCGTGGTCAGGTCCTCGTCACACGGGGTAGGTGTCGATGTCGGTCGCCTTGATCGCGGCGTGGACGGTGTCGCCCGGTCGCAGGGCGAGGGTGTCGAGGGCGCGGGCGGTGATCTCGGCGGTGAGGTGGAGCGGGCCGGCGATCCCGACGCGGACCCGGTCGCCGAGGCGGTCGATGTCGTCGACCGTGCCGGCGAAGGTGTTGCGTGCGCTGGTGTCGGCGACGGTCCGCGACAACGTGATCGACTGCGGTCGGACCACCGCGAACGCGGGACCGGTGAAGTCGGCCACGACCGCGATGCGCACGCCGGTCGCCGTCGTGAGGCCCTCGCCGTCGAGGGTGCCGGTCACGAGGTTCGTGCCGACGAGCTCGGCGACGTACCGCGATCGCGGGTGTGCGGTGATCTCGCCGATCGTGCCGGCCTGCACGAGACGACCGTGGTCGAGGATCGCGATCCGGTCCGCGAGCGCGTAGGCGTCGACGGGGTCGTGGGTGACGAGCAGCCGCACCCCGTCGAATCCGTCGAGGTGGTGTCGCAGGTCGCGTCGCACCTGGCGTCGCGTGCCGGCGTCGAGCGCAGCGAGCGGCTCGTCGAGAAGGAGGATGCGCGGATCGACGGCGAGCGCACGCGCCAGCGCCACCCGCTGAGCCTGACCACCAGACAGCTGGCGCGGTCGGGAGTGGGAGCGGTCGGCCAGCCCGACCCGGTCGAGCCACTCGCTCGCCCGACGCCGCGCTTCCGCCTTCCCGACGCCGCGGGCGCGCAGCCCGAACGCGACGTTGTCGCGCGCGGACAGGTGGTCGAAGAGGAGATAGCTCTGGAAGACGACGCCGATCGGTCGGGCCTCGGGCGGGACGAACACGGAGACGGACGGGTCGTCGAGCACCGTGCCGTCGATGCTGATCCGGCCCGATTCGACCGGGACGAGACCTGCGATCGTGCGGAGCAGGGTCGTCTTGCCCGATCCGTTCGGCCCGAGGACCGCGAGCACCTCGCCCGGTTCGACGGCGATCGCGGCGTCGAGCTCGAAGTCGCCGACGCGGACCTGCACGTCGGCCGCGAGCGCGCCGGTCGAGCTCATGACTCGATCACCCGACTGCCACCGAGCCACCGGTCGCGCAATCCGAGGAGCACCGCGAAGCTGACGGCGATGAGGACGAGCGCGAGCATGATCGCCTCGTCCGGGTCGGTCTCCAGCGCGAGGTAGGTCGCGAGCGGCATGGTCTGGGTCTCGCCGGGGAAGTTGCCGGCGAAGGTGATCGTCGCCCCGAACTCGCCGAGCGCCCGCGCCCACGCGAGCACGGCACCGGCGACGAGCGCCGGACGGATCGCCGGCAGCGTGACCCGCGAGAACACGTACCAGCGGCCGGCGCCGAGCGTGCGTGCGGCATCTTCGACGCGATGGTCGAACTGGCGGAGCGCAGCCTCGACGGTGAGGACGAGGAACGGCATCGCGACGAAGGTCTGGGCGACGATCACACCGCTCGTGGTGAACGGCAACCGGAGCCCGAACCACTCGTCGAGGTACTGCCCGAACAGCCCGCGCCGACCGAACGAGGCGAACAGGGCGACACCTCCGACGACCGGTGGGAGCACCATCGACAGGGTGGCGAGCGCCCGGACGAGGCCACGGCCCGGGAAGTCGATCCGGGCGAGCAGCCACGCGAGCGGCACACCCAGCAGTAGCGACGCGACCACGGACGCGAGCGACGTCTGGATCGACAGCCAGAGCGCGTCGCGGACCGTGTCGCGACCGAGGACGTCGCCGAGGCTGCGCCATGGTGCTCGCCACAGCAGCCCGATGAACGGGAGCGCGAAGAACGCCACCGCCAGACACGCGAGCACGAGCGCCGGGATCGGGAGCCGCTCCCGTCCGACCCGGCGTGGTGCGGTCGCTCGCTCGTGGGTGGCGGTCATGGCGTCGAGAAACCGTGTGCCGCGAGGATCGCCCGGCCCGAGTCGCTCACGACCAGGTCGACGAACGCGTCGCCACCGACCGGGTTGGTCGCTTCCGTCGTGAGGGTCATCGGGTACTCGGCGACGACGTCGACCTCGGCCGGGATCGCGACGCCATCGACGTCATCGGCGGCCGCGGCGACGTCGGTGGCGTAGGCGATGCCGGCGTCGGCCTCGCCGATGCGGACCTTGGTGACGACCGACTTCACGTTCTGCTCGTACGAGTCGGGCGTCACCTCCACCCCCGCCCGCTCGAAGATCTGCGTGGCGTAGGCGCCGCACGGTGCCTGCGGCGCACAGGTGACGACGAGGAGGTCCGGGTCGGCGAGGTCGGCCACGGTGCCGATCCCGAGTGGATTCCCCTCGGCGACGACGATCTCGGAACGGTTCTCCGCGAACACGACGGGCTCGGCGGCGTTCAGCCCGGCGTCGGTGAGCCTCGACATGGTGGCGAGATCGGCCGAGGCGTAGACGTCGGCCGGTGCGCCCTCGAGGATCTGCGCGACGAGCTCGGACGAGGCGGCGAAGCTGAACGTGACCGAGGCGTCGGGATGGGCCGCCTCGAACGACTCGCCGATCTCGGTGAACGCCTCGGTCAACGACGCGGCCGCGAACACGACGACCTCACCCGACACCGAACCGTCGACGGCGCCGGCCGAGTCGTCGCCGCCGACCCCACAACCCGCCGCGAGGAGCGCGACCAACGCCAGTGTGGCGGGTGCAGCCCGGCCGATCGGTTGAGGAGCGTTCGCCGTCACGATCGGCAGACTAGTCAACCTCTGACTAGTGACCCTGATCGATGGTTGATCGGCGCGAAGATTCCGCACCGATCGATGTCGATCCGGACCGTCCCGTTCGTGGACATGACAGAGGATCGCCACGGCGTCCTCACGACACCATCATCATCACCATCATCACCATCAACCACCCATCACCACCACCTCACAGAAAGCGATGCTCACCATGGCTCAGTACCTGATGTCCGTCTGGCACGACGAGGACTACGTCGTCGACTTCGAATCCGACGACACGCAACGGATGTTCGCCCAGGTCGGCGCCTTCAACGCCGAGCTCACCGCCGCCGGCGCCTGGGTGTTCGGCGGCGGGCTCCAGCCCGCGTCGTCGGCCACCGTGCTGCGGGCCTCCGACTCCGGCGTCTCGATGACCGACGGTCCCTACGCCGAGAGCAAGGAGCAGATGGGCGGCTTCTGGGTGATCGAGGCGCCCGACCTCGACGCCGCGCTCGACTGGGCCGGACGGGCCGCCGCAGCCTGCGAGGGCCCGGTCGAGGTGCGCCCGTTCCAGGATGTCTGACGAGCTCGCCACGGTCTTCCGACGTGAAGCCGGGCGGGTGACCGCCACCCTGGTCCGCGTCCTCGGCGACATCGACCTCGCCGAGGACGCGGTCGCCGAGGCGTTCGCGATCGCCGCCGAACGGTGGCGCGCCGACGGGATCCCGCCCAACCCGGGCGGGTGGATCACCACGACCGCCCGCAATCGGGCGATCGACCGAATCCGGCGGGAGTCCGGGCGCGACCTCCGTCACCTGGCGGCGCAGCGTCTCCATCCGAACGACATGGACCCCGAACCGAATCCCGATCTCGACGGGCTCGACGCGCTCGTCGATGTCGTGCCCGACGACCAGCTCCGGTTGATGTTCCTCTGCTGCCATCCGGCGCTCTCCTCCGATGCCCAGGTCGCGCTCACGCTCCGGCTCCTCGGGGGTCTCGACACCGCGGAGATCGCGAGCGCGTTCGTGGTCCCGGAGGCGACCATCGCGCAGCGAATCGTCCGGGCGAAGCGGAAGCTGCGCGACAACCATGCCGCCTACCGGATCCCCAGTCACGCCGAGCTCCCCGATCGACTCGAGCCGGTGCTCGCCGCGATCTTCCTGATCTTCACACAAGGTCACACCGCCACCGTCGGGGACGCGCTCACGCGGCCCGGTCTCGCCGACGAGGCGATCCGGCTCGGTCGGGTGCTCGCCGAGCTGATGCCCGACGAACCCGAAGCGGTCGGCCTGCTCGCGCTGATGCTGTTGACCGACGCGCGGCGTGCCGCACGGATCGACGCCGACGGGGCGATGGTCCGCCTCGCTGACCAGGACCGATCGCGGTGGGATCGTGCCCGGATCGCGGAGGGGCACGAGCTCGTGAGGGCCTGCCTGCGCCGCAACCGACCGGGCCCTTACCAGATCCAGGCGGCGATCGGCGCCGTGCACGCCGATTCTGCGTTGACCGGGTCGACCGACTGGAAGCAGATCGTCGCCCTCTACGACCAGCTGACGGTGCTCCGACCCGACCCGATCGTGCGCCTCAACCGGGCGGTGGCGCTGGCCGAGCACGACG
Source organism: Ilumatobacter sp. (assembly GCA_035461925.1). Lineage (GTDB taxonomy): Bacteria > Actinomycetota > Acidimicrobiia > Acidimicrobiales > Ilumatobacteraceae > Ilumatobacter. The sequence continues at coordinate 21,919 of DATHUU010000164.1, read as the reverse complement.
GACCGGCCGCCGGTCTCGACGCGCTCGACGACGTCGACGGTGATCGGCTCGCCGAGTACCAGCCGTACCACGCCGTACGCGCGGATCTGCTCGCTCGCGACGGGCGCACCGACGAGGCCGCGGCGGCGTACGACCGGGCTATCGAGCTGACGGTCAACCCGGTCGAGGCCGAGTTCCTCGTCCGACGACGCGCCCACCTCGGACGCTGACCACCCCTGCGGTCAGCGTGGACGACGGCGTGCATCGTCGCCGACCGATTCGCGATCGGCCCGCGTGCGCCAGGCGGCGCAGATGCGCTCGGCGACTTCGTTCGGCGTGAGAACGTCGGTGTGGATCGTGTGCGAGGCGATCGCTCGGCCGCGGTCGGTGCGGCGGGCGTGCTGCTCTTCGAAGAGTTCCTCTCGCTGCGCACCGAGCAGAGGACGAAGCTGGCGGTGGGCGAGGGTCCGTGCCGTGAGCACCGACGGGGAGGTGTCGAGCCAGACGCACCATGCCGCACCGACGTCGTCGGCGGTGATGTGGTCGACGACGCTCGCGGCCGCAGCGTAGACCACCGAGCCCGACCTCGCGATGATCTGGAGCAGCGCCGTCAGCTCGGTTCGGTGCAGCTCCTCCAGAGAGCCGCCCCGGGCGAGGAAGTCGCCAGGCCTCGAACCCGTGCGGAGCTCGACGATCGAGTCGTTGTCGACGAACGGACGTCCCAGCTCGTTCGCGACGAGCCGTCCGACGGTCGTCTTGCCGGTTCCCATCAACCCCATCACGACGATGTGGTGGACGTCGATGTGGTGGCGTCGATCCGTGGGATCGGAACAGGAACCGCCCTCCGACATCGGTCGCTCCTCCTTCTCCCGGGCTCGCCACACCGGTCGTGACGGTGGCGAGGTGGTACCCCGTCGGGTCCCTGATCATGCACGTCGATCATGCACGTGGAGAAGTCGACACCCGGGTTTGTGAGCCGGCGCCAGAGGGTAGACGCGGGTCCAGGTACAACGAAAAGGAGCAAGCACATGAGCGAGCACACGGATCTCTGGACGTATCGGTCCGATGTCTGGAGCGAGGGTCGAGACGTCGTCGGTTACGACGTCGAGGCACAGGACGGAGACATCGGGAAGATCGATGCGAGCACTGCAGAAGCCGGCACGCAGCACGTCGTGGTCGATACCGGTTTTTGGATCTTCGGGAAGAAGCGATTGATCCCTGCGGCAGCTGTCTCCCGCATCGATCACGAGGCCGAGCGTGTCTACGTCGACCTGTCGAAGGATCAGATCAAGGACGCTCCGGACTTCGACGAGATGCGAGCCGCCGAGAGCGACCGGCTCCGTCAGCACGAGGACTACTACGGCCGGATGGGCTGGTAGCCCCACCGTCGTTCTCCGTACTGGTCGGGTTCTGCCGGGCGTGTCCCGGCAGAACCCCGACCAGAACGAGGAGGGTGGGGGCTAGGGCGAGCCGTTGATCTGGTCGTCGAGGACGGCCATCGCGGCGTTGCGACCGTTGAGCGCGATCACGGAGCCGGCGGGGTGCGTCGCCGCACCGCACAGGTAGAAGCCGTCGACCGGCGTCCGCGCCGACAGCCGGTGCTCCCACATCTGGTCGGGCATCGTCTCGCCCTGGAAGATGTGACCCCCGGTGAGCCCGACCCGCTCCTCGATGTCCGGCGGCCCGAGCACCTCGTAGTGCTCGAGACACTCCTCGATGTCGGGAGCGAACTCGCCGATCAGCTCGATGAACTGGCGCGCCACCGCCTCGCGTTGGTCGTCCCAGCTCGACAGGTCGGCGAACGTGTAGGGGGCGTATTGGCCGAACACGCTCATGAGGTGCTTGCCTTCCGGTGCCGGTGTGGGGTCGTACCCGGTCTGGAAGTAGACCTCGCCGTAGCCGACGGCGGCGCGCCCGGCGTCGCACGCCTCGAACGCCTCCTGTGCGGCATCGAGTCCGAGCGTCACCGAGACCATGCTGCGATACGGCCAATCCGCCCCCGCCGCGGCGGTGAACGTCGGCAGGCGTCGCAGCGCGGCGTTGAACTTCACGACCGGTGACCGCACCTGCCACCCATCCAGTCGGTCGCGGTACGAGGCCGGGACGGCGTCGCTGTCGCCGAACATCGCGAGCACACGCTTCGGGTCGGCGTTGCTGACCACGACCGGGGCCCGGAGCACGTCACCGCCCGCCAGCACGACCCCCTCCCCGGGACGGATCTCGGCGACCTCCGTACCGCAGGCGAGCACCGCCCCGGCCGCGACCGCCGCCTCGGCGATCGCGAAGCTGATCACACCCATCCCACCCTTGACGTAGCCCCAGACCGGCCCCTGTCCCTCGAGGTCGCCCTGGTAGTGCATCAGCTTGACGCTCGCCGTGCCCCAGTCGCGCGGGCCGGCGTAGGCGCCGATCACGCCCTGACCGAACAGGGCGTCGACGAGCCGCTGGTCGCGGACGTAGTTCTCGAGCACCTCGGCGATCGATGCCTCGAACACGATGTCGATCATGTGCTGGTCGCCGAAGAGCAGCTCCTCGATCTCGGCGCGGCTCGGCGACTCGCCGATCCAGGTGTCGCGTGCACCGGTGCGCAGTCGGCGTCGGATCTCGTCGAACACCTCCTCGTACGCCCAGTAGCCGCGCTTGTCCGCGTCGCTGACCCCGAGCGCGTCGAGGTTGGCAGCGGTCCGGTCGTCGTCGAGCCACTGGGCGAGGCTCGTGCCGTCGCGGAACGGTGCCCACAGGTTCGGGTCGGCGGTGTAGACCTCGAGGCCCCGCTTCGCGAGCTGCAGCTCATCGATCACGACCTGGTCGAGCAGGCCGACGACGTAGGCGCACGGCGACACGACGTAGCCGGGGTCGGTGAACGGCCGCTCCAGCGTGCACGCGCCACCCAGGCGGTCACGACGTTCGAGCACGAGCACCCGCTTGCCGGCCCGGGCCAGGTACGCCGCGCACGTGAGGCCGTTGTGGCCACCGCCGACGACGATGGCATCCCAGCTCGTCGCCGTGAGCTCGGACATCGGGGCCGGAAGCCCGACCTCGCCCAACCGATCGATGATGTCACCCATGCTGTGCCCTCTCCGGACGTGTCGACGTGGCCGTCGACGTGGCGGTCGACGTGACGGACCGCCGAGTGAGCGGGCCGCCGAGGTACGCCGAGGCGAGCGCCGTCGCGAAGTGGTAGACGGCGTCCTCGGCCTCGGCGAAGACGCCCGGCACGAATCGGGGGGAGTCGACCCCGCGCTGCACCGACTCGACGGCTTGCCAGTCCTGGCGATTGGTGAGGTCCCAGAAGTCGACGGCGTAGCCGGGGTCGAAGTCCGGTCGCGCGACCGCGTCGGGGTCGAACAGCCACTGGCACTCGACACGGCTCGTGCGCGGGGTGGCCGGTTCGATGCGGTGGGTCATCACGTAGTCGGGGTGCAGGCTGACGAGCAGGTTGGGGAGCAGGTTGACGTACATCACCTCGCGCCGCAGCGCGTCGGACAGGCCCGGCAACGCGAGACCGCCGGACGCTCCGTCGAGGCTCATCGTGGTGGCGTGATCGGCGAGCACCATCGTGCCACCGACGAACGCGCCGGGGAGGTCCTCGACGTTGTCACCGCTCTCGGGTGGCGACACGCGCGACAGCTCCGGATGGATGAGCGGGCAGTGGTAGCACTCGTGGTAGTTCTCGCACGCGATCTTCCAGTTCGCGTCGAGGTCGTACCGGTGGGTGGCGCCGACGACGAGGCGCCCGCACTGCCACGGCGCCAGCAGGTCGGTCAGACCGCCGACGTGCTCCTCGAACGGGGGAGCCGACCCGTCGACGTTCACGAACACCCACCCGTTCCACACCTCGTGGCGCACCGGGACCAGGCCGAGCCGGCTCGGATCGAGACCGGGACCCGCCTTGGGCGCCGCCCGCAGCGAGCCGTCGAGCTCGTACGACCAAGCGTGGTACGGGCACTGGATCACGCCGCGCTGCGCCGACGCGCCGCAGGGGAGCAGCTCGTGTCCACGATGGCGACAGACGTTGGCGAACGCCCGGACCGCACCGTCGGAGGCGCGGGTGACGAGCACCCCGGTCGCACCGACCCGGACCGCGTGCTGATTGGCGTCGCCCCGACCCGTCTCGTCGACGCGACCGGCGCACACCCAGCCGCCGTCGAACAGATGCACGCGCTCCCATGCCAGGACGCCGTCGCTGACGTAGGCGTCGCGGGGCAGCATGCGGGCCTCCGCGAACGGTCGCAAGGTGAGGGCGAGGTCGTCGGGCGAGAGCGGTGCGGGTGTCGGGGTCTGCGTATGGGTCATGACGCGTCCTTCCGGGAGCGCCGCCGCCACGCTCCCGGCTTGCGATCGTGCAGTGCAGCCCGCGCCGCCTGCCAGCCGGGGATGCCGCACACACCGCCGCCACCGTGGGTCGCGCTGTGGGCCTGGTACAGCCCCTCGACGGGCGAGCGGAAGTCGGCGTAGCCGGCGGCGGGCCGGTTGTGGAACAGCTGGTCGACCGACAGCTCGCCGTGGAAGATGTTGCCGCCGATCAGCCCGTAGGTGTGCTCCATGTCGTACGGCCCGATCACCTGCCGGTGGATGACCGACCGCGCCAGGTTCGGTGCCAGCTCGGTGTAGCCGGCGATCACACGGTCGGCGTACGCCTCGAGCTCCGCCCGGTGCGGCTCGTCGCTCCACGTGTGTGGCACCCACTGCGTGAAGAGGCTCATCACGTGCGTCCCCGCAGGCGCGAGGCTGTCGTCGAACACCGACGGGATGCACCCGTCGCTGAAGGGTCGCACGGCAGCGGCTCCCGCGCGTGCCTGCTGGAACGCCGTCTCGAGGTACTCGAGGCTGTGCGCGAGTTCGATCGCACCGGTGTGGTGCAGCTGGAGGTTCGTGCCCGGATGGGAGGCGAAGTCGGGCAGCTCGGAGAGTGCGAGGTTGATCTTGACCGTGCCGCTCCGGCTGCGCCAGCGACGCAACGCGGTGACGAAGTCGTCGGGGAGGTCGCCGGCGTCGAGGTGGCGGAGGAACCCGATCTGCGGGTGCACCGCGGTGACGACGAGGTCGGTCTCGATCTCCTCGCCCGACAGCAGGGCGACACCCCGGACCCTGCCGTTGCGGGTGAGCACCCGCTCGATCGGTGCACTGGTACGCACCGTCGCGCCGAACGACTCCGCAGCTCGGCGGATGGCGTCGCTCACCGCGCCCATGCCGCCACGGGGGTACCCCCACGCACCGAGCGACGAGCCGTCGCCGACGTCGCCGATCGAGTGGTGCAGCATCACGTACGCGGTGCCGGGTTCCTCCGGTCCGGCCCACGTGCCGATCACGCCGTTGACCGCCATCATCGCCTGCACCGCCTCGGTCTCGAACCACTCCCGCAGCAGGTCCGCGACCGACATCGAGAACAGGCGGGTCACGTCGGAGCTCGCCCGGACGTCGAGCCGGCGGAGCTCCCAGGCGAGTCGGGCCTGGTCGATCAGGTCGGCGGGTCGCTTCGAGCCGAGCCGCGGCGGCACCCGCGTGAGCAGCGGTCCGAGCACCTCGGCGAGACCCTCCATCCACGTGTCCCACCGTTCGAGTGCTTCGGCGTCGCGCTTGGAGAAGGCCGCGACCGACGAGTACCGGTCGGCCGGCTCCTCGCTCATGACGAGACCGCGACCGTCGGGGAGCGCGAGGTACGACGGCCCCATCGGGTACACCGTGTACCCGTGGCGGGCGAGGTCGAGCCCACGCACCACGGCGTCGGGCATCAGGCTCATCACGTAGCTGAGCGACGTGACCCGGAAGTCGGGCCCCCACGGCTGCTCGGTGACCGCAGCACCGCCGACGACGTCGCGCGCCTCGAGGACCGTCGTGGTGAGGCCGGCCTTGGCGAGGAAGCCCGCCGCGACGAGGCCGTTGTGCCCCCCGCCGACCACGACCGCATCGACCCGGTTCGCCATCGTCTTCCTCCCGGGCATCTGGTGTGCTCGGATGCACACGTCGGTCCGTCGCGACGAGCCGATCACCCCCGAACGTCTCCCAGCGACCGTTCGAAACTGACTGACGCGTCAGTTGGCTACTGTACACGCGAACGGGGGCCGCTTCGGCACGACCGACTGGGGGACATCACATGACACCACCACGAACCTCGCGACAGAGCTCGCGACGGATCACACGGCGGGACTTCATGGCACACACGGGCGGGTTCGTGCTCGTCGTCGGAGCCGGCGGAAGCCTGCTCGCCGCGTGCGGCGGTGACGATGACGCTGGTGACGGGGACGGTGACGGGGACGACTCGTCCGGATCGTCGGGCACGATCCCGCTGGCGCGTCTCGACGCCCCCGTCGAGCTCCCGGACAACGACTCGTCACCGATCGACAGCGGGCTCGACCCCGAATCCGGCACGCTGACGATCTTCACCTACGCCGATTACATCAACCCCGACAGCATTGCGGCGTTCGAGGAGCAGTACGGCGTCACCGTCGAGCTCGCCACGTTCGACACCGAGGCCCGGCTGCTGTCGGGGTTGCAGACCACCGCCTACGACCTCGTGGTCGGCGCGACCACGATCGGCCTGCCCCGGTTCGTGGTGGGCAACCTCGTGCAGCCGCTCAACCGCGACTACCTCACCAACTTCGCGAACGTGCTGCCGTCGTTGCAGAGCCCGTACTACGACGTCGGGTCGCGGTACTCGGTCCCGTACACCGTCTACACGACCGGTCTCGCCTACCGCCGCGACGTGATCGACGACGCCGCGATCGCGGCGACCGGCTGGGAGACGATGTGGGATCCGGCCAACCGTGGGTACGTCGGCATCATCGACGACCCGCGCGACGCGCTGACGCTCGGGATGTACCGGCTCGGCATCACCGACACCAACACCGACGATCCCGATGTCATCGGCCAGGCGCGCGACGCGATCGCCGAGCTGATCACCACCACCAACGCCCGCATCGACATCCTCGCCTACCAGAAGATCCCCGAAGGCACCTCCCGCATCAACCAGGCGTGGTCGGGCGACATGCTGGCGGCGCAGTACTACCTCCCCGAGGACACCGACGTCGACGTGCTCGGCTACTGGGCACCCGAACGGACGACCGTCGCCAACGACTTCTTCGTGATCCCCGCGGACTCGGAACACCCGGTGCTGGCGCACCACTTCATCGACTTCCTCTCCGACCCGGACAACGCCACCCTCAACTTCGAGTGGGTCGGCTACCAGCCGGCGCTCGCCGACCCGACCCCGGAGGCGCTCGTCACCGCCGAGCTGGTGCCCTCCCAGCTCACGACCGCGCTCGTGACCGACGAGCAGGTCGAGAACGGATATCGCCTCGACGCCCTCGCGCCGGAGGTGCAGAAGCTCTGGGAGGATGCCTTCCAGCAGGTCAAGGCGGGGTAGTTGGCCGACACGGCCCGCCGCCGTGACCGCCAGGGGCTGTGGGCCGCGCTCACGCTCCCGGGCACGATCTGGCTGATCGTGTTCTTCATCGTCCCGTTCTACGCGATCGCCGCCGTCGCGTTCGGGGGGTTCGATCCGATCCTGCTCGCACCCGAACCGACGTGGAACCCGCTCCGCTGGAGCTTCGGCGCCGCCCGCGAGGTGATCGACTCCATCTTCGGCGGACCGCTGCAACCGGTGTTCCTCCGGACCTTCCTCTACGTCGGCATTGCGATGTCGCTGTGCTTCCTCATCGGCTATCCGGTGGCGTACTACGTGGCGCGGCGTGCGGGCCGCTGGCGGACACTGCTGCTCGTCTGCATGGTCGTGCCGTTCTGGGTCAGCTACCTGATGAGGATGCTGGCGTGGGTGAACCTGCTCAACCCCCAGGGCGGGTGGGCGAGCGACGCGCTGAACGCGGTCGGGGCGCCGACGTTCTTCCGTTGGTTCGGGTTGAGCGACGGCAGCGAGGTGTGGTTCGGGCAACCGGTGACGGTGATCTCCGGGCTCGTGTACGGCTACCTGCCCTTCTTCATCCTGCCGCTGTACGCGAGCCTCGACCGGATCGATCAACGACTCCTGGAGGCGTCGCGCGACCTCGGCGCCTCGCCTGCCGAGACGTTCCGGCGCGTCACCCTGCCCCTCTCGGTGCCCGGCATCCTGGCCGCCGCCGTCATCACCGCACTGCCGATGTTCGGCGACTACTACACGAACACGATCTTGTCCGGCTCGCCGCGCACCGAGATGATCGGCAACCAGATCGAGTCGCTCACCCGCACGATCGAACCACAGCGCGGCTCGGTGCTCGTGCTCGTGTTGTCCGCCCTGCTGTTCGGGCTGATGGCCTACTACCTGCGGATCACGATCCGCACGGGCCGCGAGGCGAACGAGGCGCGCGCGTGAGCGAGGTGCGAGTGTGAAGGACACCGTGCGCCCACCGTGGGACCGCTCGCGGACCCTCGCCGTCCTCACCTGGGCGTACGTGATCTGGTCGCTCGTCCCGGTCGTCATCGCCATCGCCTTCTCGTTCAACGACGGCCGCAGCCGGTCCACGTGGCAGGGCTTCTCGACGCGCTGGTGGACGGGCAGCGAGGGCTCCCTGCTCGACAGCGACGACCTCCGCCAGGCGATCATCAACAGCCTCGTCCTGGCGATCGTGACGATCGTCGTCGCCACCCCGCTCGGCGTGGCGTTGGCGATCGGGTTGAGCCGCTGGCGGTCGCGGGCCGCCAGCGGATCGAACGTGGTCATGCTCGTCCCGCTGGTGACGCCCGAGATCGTCCTGGGCGCGTCGTTCTTCATCGTCTTCACCCAGCTCTACACGGCGGTCGAGCTCGGTCGACCGGCGCAGATCGTCGGTCACATCACGTTCACGCTGTCGTTCGTGGTCGTCATCGTGCGCAGCCGGCTGGCGAGCATCGGCACGACGCTCCAGGAGGCGGCCCGCGACCTGGGGGCGACGCCGCGCCAGGCGCTGCGGCTCGTGATCCTGCCCCAGCTGTGGCCGGCGATCATCGCGTCGATCGTGATCGTCTTCGCGACGTCGATCGACGACTTCGTCGTGTCGTCGTTCCTCTCCGGGCCCGGGTCGGACACTGTGCCGATGCGGATCTACAACCAGGCTCGTGGCGGGGCGACGCCGGCGCTCAACGCGATGGCGTCGATGATGTTGTTCGTCACGATCGGCGCGATCGCGCTGGCGCTCGGAGCGCTCGCCGTCGCCCGGAAGCGGTCGGGTGGCCGCGCCGCGGCGGTCGAGGACTTCACCGGCTTCTCGGTGTGACGCCACATGCGGTGATGACGTGGCGTGTCATGCCGCGACCAGGCGCACGGCGTCCGGCGGGAGCTCGACGTCGACGCGATCGCCCACCGCGCCGCACAGCGCCGTGCCGTCGTTCGGGATCAGCGCCTGCAGCTGGACCGGACCACCGTCGAGGTGCACCTGGGTCGTCGAGCCCATGTACACCAGCTTGGTGATGGTCGCCGCGATCACGTTGATCGCCTCGTCGGCCCGGGCGCCCGCCCGCGGCGGGGAGAGCCGGATCCGCTCAGGACGCACGACGATGTGGCACGCACCGACCTCGGCGGTGCCGTCGGCGGCGCGCAGCACCCCACTGTCGAGTCCGTCGATCGCCACGGTGCCGCCGCCCCGGTGCTCGACCGGGACCAGGTTGGCGACGCCGAGGAACGCCGCGACGTACGACGACTCGGGGCGCTCGTAGACGTCGCGCGGCGACCCGACCTGGGAGACCTCACCGTGGTTCATCACCGCGATGCGGTCGCTCATCGTCAGTGCCTCCTCCTGGTCGTGGGTGACGTAGACGAAGGTGATGCCGATGTCGCGCTGGAGTCCCGACAGCTCGAGCTGGAGCGCCTTGCGCAGTTGGGCGTCGAGGGCGCCGAGCGGTTCGTCGAGCAGCAGCACCCTCGGTCGCAGCACGAGCGCGCGGGCGAGCGCGACCCGCTGCTGCTGACCTCCGGAGAGCCGGTGCGGTTTGCGACTCGCGAGCGTCGTCATCTGCACCAGCTCCAGCGCCTCACCCACCCTGCGGGGCACGTCGCGCTGGTCGACGTCGGCGAACCGGAGCCCGAACGCCACGTTCTGCTCCACCGTGAGGTGGGGGAACAGCGCATACGACTGGAACACCGTGTTGACGGGGCGTCGCTCGGGCGGCACGTCCGAGAGGTCGACACCGTCCAGCAGGACCTGTCCCGCGTCGGCGTGCTCGAAGCCGCCGATGAGTCGCAGGGTCGTCGTCTTGCCGCACCCCGACGGACCGAGCAGCGAGAAGAACTCGCCCGACGCGACGTCGAGGTCGATGTCTCGCAGCACCTGGTGTGCGCCGTAGAACTTGGAGAGCCCGACCAGCTCGATCGCACCTCCCCGGCTCTCCACAGGGCGCATTGCTACCACAGCGGCGCGTTCGTCCGCGTGCGATACTGATTCATCAGTCAGTTGACTGTCGGGGCACGTGCGGAGCGCCAACGACGCGAGTGGAACGGCAGCGACGGAGATGCAGAGGTACGCCATGACGAACGTCGACATCGACCACGACATCCAACGACCGGACGACGATCCGCTCGCGACGGCGACCACGTTGCCTGCCGCGTGGTACGCCGACCCCGACGCTCATCGAAGCGAGGTCGAGGCCGTCTTCCGCCGGGGCTGGTCGTGCGTCGGTGTGATCGACGACGTCGGCGAGCCGGGGACGTTCGCCGTCGTCGACGTCGCGGGCCTGCCCGTGCTGCTCACCCGCGACCTCGCGGGCGAGCTGCGCGGGTTCCTCAACGTGTGTCGACATCGCGGTGCCCCGCTGGCGGAGGGGTGTGGTCGGGCGCGGGCGCTGTCGTGCCCGTATCACGCGTGGGTGTACCGCCTCGACGGTTCGCTCAGCCGATCGATCGGGATGGACGGCGTGATCGACTTCCGGCCAGATCAGCTCGCGCTCCATCCGGTGTCGGTGGCCACGTGGGCGCGATTCGTCTTCGTGCACCCCGATCCGACGGCCGCGCCGCTCGACCTCGGACGACTCGCCCCGGCGATCGACCCGTTCCCGCTCGACGAGTACGAGCTCGCCGTGCGGGAGGAGCACGTGCGAGCGTTCAACTGGAAGGTCCTCGTCGAGAACTACAGCGAGAACTTCCACACCCCGTTCGTCCACCCCGAGCTGATCGTCGACGGCTGGGACTACCCGATCGTCACGGACGGCCCGATCAGCCTGGCCTGGGATCGTCCACTCGAGCCCCGCAACACCGCGGAGCGCGCCCTGCAGGCCGATCCGTGCGGTGCGGGGTGGGAGGCGATCGCGAGCAACCAGATCGACGACGTCTTCATCGCCGGCGTCTACTTCACCGTGTTCCCGAACCTGCTGGTGAGCGTCTTCCCGCGCTACCTGTCCGCGCTCCTGCTCGATCCGCTCGGGCCGACGCAGACGCGGGTCCGGGCGTTCCGATGTTGGACACCCGACGTCGACGAGGAGCGGCGCGCCGCCGACCTCGAGGCGAGCCGCGTCGTCGCGGCACAGGACCTCGACATCTGCGAGCAGGTGCAGCGGGGCTACACCGCGGGGATCGACACGCACGGTCGGCTCTCGGTCCAGCACGAGCGGGGTGTCCATCACGTGCACCGACTGGTGCGCGCCGCGCACGCCGATAGCGTGCACCGACGATGAAGAAGGACGTGGCCGTCCGCCGGACCGAGATCCTGGAAGCGACGTGCCGGGTGGTCGTCGAGCGCGGCTTCGGTGGCACTCGCGTCGCCGACGTCGCCGAGCAGCTCGACGTGTCGACGGGGCTCATCCACTACCACTTCGACTCCAAGGACCAGCTGCTCGCCGAGGCGTTCTCGTACGCCGCGCAGGAGGACCTCGCCCGGCTGCGCGCCGACATCGATGCTGCCACGACGCCGGTCGGCAAGCTCGACGCGGCGTTCGCCATGTTCGAACCCGAGGACGGCCACCCGTCGTGGGGTCTGTGGATCGACGCGTGGGGCGAGGCGATGCGCGTCAAGGAGCTGGCGACGATCAGCCGGACGCTCGACGTGGAGTGGAAGGACGCGCTCGAACAGGTCATCCGCGACGGTGTCGCGACCGGTGAGTTCATGTGTGCCGACCCGCGCGCCGCGGCCTGGCGGCTCGCGGCGCTGATGGACGGCCTGGCGGTGCAGGTGACCGTGCACGACGGCGTGCTCACCCGGCGCGAGCTCACCGACTGGGTGCGGGCGGCGGCGATCGCCGAGCTGCAGCTCCCGCTGGACGCGTTCTCGATGGCGACGCAGCGTCGCTGATCGCGTCGTCGCTACTCGTTGAGCTCGAGCGCTTCGGCGGAGGAGCGCTCGTCGAGGTCACCCAGCAACCCGGCGAAGACGCCGATGTTGTCGATGAAGCGGTCGACGTCGGCTTCGGTGTGCTGGACCGACAGGGTCCACTGCTCGCTCTTGCCCCACGGCGGGAGGAACACGCCGCGGTTGTGCTGGATCAGCCAGTGCGCGTGGCTCAGCTCCCCGTGGAGGGCGAGGAACTGTCGGTAGTCGCGGATCGGGGTGTCGGTGAACACGAGGCACCCCTTGGCGCCGAACCGCCGCACGATCACCGGCACGCCGACGCGGTCGAGCAGCTCGCGGGCGCGGCCGGCGACGCGCTCACCGAGCACGTCGAACTGCGCGTACGCCTCGTCGGTCAGGACCTCGGTGAGCACCGCCCGGGCGGCGGCCATGGTCAGCGGGTTCCCGTTGAACGTGCCGACCTGGTCGTAGCGGCCGTCGCTGATCGCCGACATCACCTCGTGGGTCCCGCCGATCGCGCCACAGGGCACACCGCCGCCGAGGGACTTCGCGAGGCAGATGAGGTCGGGCTGCACACCGAACAGGCCGGTCGCCCCGCCGCGATGGATCGTGAGGCCGGTCTTGACCTCGTCGAACGCGAGGAGCACATCGTGCTCACGCGTCAGCCGGCGGACACCGTCGAGGTAGCCGGTCTGGGGGACGACGATGCCCGCGTTCATCATCATCGGCTCCATGATCATCCCGGCGACCCGACCTCGGTGCTCCTCGAGCACGGCCGCCAGGACGTCGAGGTCGTTGAAGGGCACGACCAGCACGAGATCGGCCATCACCTGCGGGATGCCGGACCCGGCGAGCACCGATGCCGGCCGGTCGGCGGGGCCCAGCTCCTCGAGGGTGTTGTAGTAGCTCACCATCAACGCGTCGTGGTGCCCGTGGTAGGAGCCCTCGACCTTGACGACGAGGTCGCGTCCCGTGACGGCGCGCATCAGGTGGACGGCGTCGAGCGTCGCCTCGGTGCCCGAGTTGTTGTACCGCCACTGGGGGAGCCCGAACCGCTCCGCCAGCGCGTCGGCGACGACGATCGCGTCGGGCGTCGGCTGGGCGAAGTGGGTGCCGTTGCGCACTCGGCGCTCGACCGCCTCGACGACGGCGGGGTGCGCGTGGCCGGCGACCATGGCGCCGTAGCCGCCGTGCAGGTCGACGTACTCCATCCCGTCGACGTCCCACACGCGTGAGCCGATCCCGTGCGAGATCCACACCGTCGCCGGTCGGGCGATCTGCCAGTTCGACGTCGCCCCGCCGGCGAGCGAGCGGCGGGCGGTGGCGGTCATCTCGGCCGACGCGCGCTGTCGCCGGAGGAACCGCGCCTCCTCCTCGGCGATGAGGTCGTCGATCGTCCGGGTCACCCCGCTGATCGCCTCGGACTCCGCGGCGAGTGCCATCGCTCCCAGCTCCTTCAACTGACTGACGCGTCAGTATAACACCCCTGACCTGAACGTTCTTCGGAGGGACCTGCGCTGATAGTGCGCAAGGACCGCCGAAGAACGGCCTTGGGGCGGGGTCAGCGGAGGGCGGCGAGGGCGCGGGCGGCGGCGTTGGCGCCGCACATGCCGTGGGCGCCGGCGCCCGGTGGCGTCGAGGCCGAGCAGAGGTACGTGCCGGGGATGCCCGTGGAGTACGGGTCGAGCGCGAACCGGGGCCGGAACACGAGCTGCATCGGTGACGACGCACCGCCGATGATGTCGCCACCGACGAAGTTGGGGTTGTACACCGACATCTCGGTCGTCGAGCGCACCGCGGTGCCGACGATGCGGTCGCGGAAGCCGGGGGCGAAGCGCTCGATCTGGGCGATGATCGCGTCGGTCGCATCGCCGGTGTAGCCGTTGGGGACGTGGGCGTAGGTCCACAGCGGGTGGACGTCGCCGACCGATCGACCCGGGTCGGCGAGGTACTGCTGCCCGACGAGGACGAACGGCCGCTCGGGCATCGTGCCGCGCTCGACGGCCGCTTCGTTGGCGACGATCTCACCGAGCTCGCCGCCCAGGTGCACGGTGCCGGCCCGACGTGCCTCGGATGCGGTCCAGGGGACGCCGCCCTCGACCGCGATGTCGACCTTGAACGCGCCCGGGCCGTGCCGGAAGCGGCGGTACGCGCGAGCGATCCGGGTCGGCAACCGGTCGCCCAGGATGTCGGCGGCGAGCGACGGCGACAGGTCGAGCATGAGCACGTCGTGGGGCGGAAGGTCGCCCACCGAGGCCACCCGATGACCGGTCTCGATGGTGCCGCCATGGGCTCGGACATCCGCCGCCAGCGCGTTCGCGATCGACTGCGAACCGCCTTCGGCGACCACCCAACCGGTCGCGTGGCCGGCGACGAGCAGCATCGATCCGACGGCGCTCGTCATCGGACGGTCGAGCCGGTAGCACGCGTGCGAGGCGACCCCCGCCCAGAGCGCCTTCGCCTGCTCGGTCCGGAACGCCCGCGCGAACGTCGTCGCCGGGAGCACGGCGCCGGCGCCGAACCGGGCCATCAGCAGCGGACGTCGCGGGATCCGCAAGATGGGCTGGGTCGCCTCGGCGAGGAGGTCGTCGAAGTGGGTGACCATCGGCCCGAACACCCGCCGCCACCGGTCGCCGTCGCGCCCCAACGCCTCGGCGGTCCGGTCGATCGATCGGTACAGCACCCCGGCCGACCCATCGTCGAGCGGATGGACGCAGTCGGCCTCCGGCTGCAGCAACCGGAGGCCGTGCGCGGTGAGATCCAACCCGGACAGGAACGGCGACGCGGCGACGAGCGGGTGGAACGCGGAGCAGTGGTCGTGGACCAGCCCGGGGACGATCATCTCCGAGCTGCGCGTGCCGCCGCCGATCGTGTCCGCGGCCTCGAGCACGGTGACGTCGAGGCCGGCTCGCGCCAGCCGCGCCGCGGCAGCGAGCCCGTTCGGCCAGCTGCCGACGACGATCGCGGTGCTCATCGAGTCATCCGACGCCGGCGTCGGAGGTCTCCTGCCGGCTGTCGCCGGGTGCGGCGCCCGCCGTGCCGTTCGCCGTCGTCTCGTTCCTCGCCGTCTCGTTTCTCGCCGTCTCGTTTCTCGGGATCAACCACTTGCCGTGCTTGTCGATCGACGGCTCCCGACGAGCGTTGCCCGGGTGCGGGACCCCCTGGGGCTCGTAGCCCTCCAACCGCCAGGTCACGGTGTGGGGGATCGGACCGTCGGGGAGCCACGGCTGGGTGTTGTACGCGTCGTCGTTGTGGTACCAGCCCTTCTCCACGGTGCCCAGCGCAGCGTCGATCACCCGGTATTGCACGATCTTGCTGAACGCCGGCTGCGACTCGGTGAAGACGGCGACGACGTCACCGGGCTCGTACTGGCAGCGCTCCTGCCACCCGCCGATCAGGCGCTCGTCGAGGCAGTGGCCGTCGCCGAAGTTCCAGCCGGTGAGGACGTTGCTCAGGAACTCGCCCTCGCGCTGGATCCGGTCGTCGAGGCTGTCGACGTGGCACATCAGTCCTGAGATGTGCATCCGACCCATCGGGTGCATCATCCGGAACGCGACCGCCTTCTGGAGGAAGATCTCCGAGATCTCCTTGCCGAACAGCGGCTCGATCTGGTCGATCTGGTTGTCGGCCGCCTTGACGATCCGCTCGTTGATCCGGTCCTCGATCTCCTTGTTGCGGAGCGAGAACGTGGCCGACGCCCAGTTGCCGGCGTACTGCTTCATCCCGACGAGGAACGACACGTACTGGGGCTTGAACGCCCCGAGCACGATCGGGGAGAGGGCGACGACCAGCACGATCACCAGCAGCGCCGGGTTCATGTCGGTCACCGCGTAGCCGTCCCCGGCGTGGAAGTTGGCGAACAGGAACCCGGCGACGAACATGAAGAACACGTTCCACTCGAGCGGCACGGCGAGCGGGATCGTCGAGATGATGAAGGTGTGGAGCATCCACATCGAGATGATCGCCACCCAGGTCAGCTCGGGCCACGGTGAGAAGAGCAGCACGAGCGGCATCACGAGCTCGCAGATCGTGCCACCGACGTGGGCCAACAGGTGGGTGAGCGTCGACGGCCGGAGATCGTTCGGGTAGTCCTTCACCGTCTTGAGACGGAACTTCGGGAAGACGTTCCACGGGCTGTTCTGGGCCATGATCGCCACGGTCGACGAGAAGCCGTGCTGCAGCTTCGAGAACCCGGCCCCCATCCAGATCACGACGATGAAGATCTTCGCGGCCACGATCATGTCGACGAAGTTGGTCATCAGACCGAACGCCAGCATCGTCGGCACGTACTGCTCGGCGCGTGACGAGAGGAACACGACCTTGTCGCGGAGACCCATCAGCAGGATCAGGCCGCAGTACACCACGAGCGCCCACTGCGGCATGATGCCCGCCCGGTCGCCGGGGAGCCCGTCGACCGGTTCGCCCGACAGGAACAGCATCATGATCAGCCAGAACACGATCAGCTTGTAGAGCCCGGTGTCCCACGGCGTGCGCCGGCTGCCTCGCGTGAACGGCAGATACCTCGGGTAGGGCGGCACGCGGAGCGTGTCCTGCTGCCACCAGTAGAGGACCCCACCGATCGGTGGGTCGAAGTGGAACGCCATCGGTCCGCAGGTGGCGGCCAGCCCGAGGATCTCCATCAGGACGGTCCAGATCATGAGCTTCTGGTAGAGGATGGGTTCGTCCCACCAGCCGCCGATGTCGTTGAACTCGAGGCCGGCGGTGAAGGCGCCGGCGACGATCAATCCGAACAGGCTGTAGAAGAAGATCTTCCAGACGTAGAAGGTGACGGTCTGCTTCGGCGTCCCGAAGCCGGCGTGCACCCAGTGGAGCATCAGCAACTTCATCCGCGGGATGAACGGGATGGTCGCGAACTCGTCGAGGTCGACCGGGGGCAGTTCTGCAGTGCGATACGCCATGTCGGTTATCCCTTCCTCATCCGCGCCCGCTGCGCCCACTCGCGCCGCTGCCGTTCGGCCTCGAAGTAGTAGTCGTCATCTTCTTCCCTCCTGGTGGAGACGGTCTTCCCGCTGAGACGGGCGAGCTCGCGCTCGCGGACCCGCTGGCGCCGCCACGCCTTCCGCTTGTCCTTGCGTCGCTTGCGCTCGATGTGGTCTTCCTCGGTCTCGGACGTGCCGCTCAGGTAGGCGTCCTCGATCTCGCCGAGCCGGCGGATCGCCTCGTCCGCCGGCAGCTCGAGCAGGATCTGACCTCGCGCCATCAGGTACATCCGATCCGAGTACTTGAGGGCCTTGTGGGCGTGCTGCTCGACGATCAGGGCACCGGTGCCGTGCTTGTCGGCGGCCTCGCGGACCGCGCCGAGGAGTCGGTCGACGATCATCGGTGCCAGCCCGAGCGACAGCTCGTCGGCGAGCAGCAGCTTCGGCTCACGGCTGAGGGCGCGAGCGAGGGCGATCATCTGCTGCTCGCCCCCGGAGAGCATGCCGGCCCGCACCGACAGGCGCGGCTCGAGCTCCGGGAACAGCTCGAGCGCCCGTTCGACCGAGCCACCTCCGATGCGCAGGTTGTCGCGGGCGGACATCTTGGTGAAGATCAGCCGTTCCTCGGTGACGAGTCCGACCCCGCCGTCGCGCACCCGTTGGTACATCGGTGTGAACGTGGGGACGTTGCTGAACATGACGATGCCGTCGACGGGCGCCAGCTCGCCGGCGATGGTGAGCAACGTGGTCGTCTTGCCGGCGCCGTTGGGGCCGAGGAGGCAGACCACCTCGCCGGGACGGACCTCGAGGTTGACGCCCCAGACGACCTCCCGGCCGAGGTAGCCGGCCTTCAGGTTGCGGGTCTCGAGCAGCGAGGTCACGGCATCCCTCCTGCGACGGTGGCCGGGGACGGTGGCGATGCCCCGCGGACGTCGTCGGGCTCGGCGCCGCCCGCGTCGTGGAGGTCGTCGTCGGTGTCGTCGCCGAGGTAGGCGGCGATCACGGCGGGATCGGAGCGGACCTGCTCCGGGGTGCCGGCGGCGATCATCCGCCCGAAGTCGAGGACGACGATCCGGTCACAGACGCCCATCACGAAGTTCATGTCGTGCTCGACGACCAGGACCGCCATCCCCCACTCGTCCGCGAGCCGTCGCACCAGCCGTGCCAACTCGGTGCTCTCGGTCGAGCTGAGGCCGGCCGCCGGCTCGTCGAGCAGCAGCACGCTCGGATGCATGGCGACCGCTCGGGCGATGGCGAGCAACCGGCGCTTGCCGTACGACAGATCCTTCACGTCGCGGTGGAGGTCGCCGTCGAGCTGGAACTCCTTGATGGCCCTGACCACCTCGGGCGGGAACGGCGGGTTGACGGGCCAGACCAGGTCACGCAGGTACGAGCCGAAGTCCTGGGGGTCGGCCGCCACGCTCAGGTTCTCGAACACGGTCGCGTCGTCGAACAGCTCGAGCGACTGGAACGACCGGGCGACGCCGGCCCGGACACGTCCGACGGCCGAGGCACTCGACAGGTCGCGCTCGTCGATCAGCACCCGACCCTCGGCCGACGTGAACCCGCTGATCGCGTCGATGAGCGACGTCTTGCCCGCCCCGTTCGGGCCGATCAGACCGGTGATCGCGCCGGGCGTGAGCTCGAAGGTGACGTCATCGACGGCCACGACGGCGCCATACCGCACCGTCAACCCGTCGACGATCAAGGTGTGGGCCGGGACACGCCCGTGCGTCGTGTCGTCGGTCGGATCGGCGACCTCGGCGAGCTCGATGAAGTAGGGCCGGCCCCACTTCTTGGTCTTCTTCATGTAGCGCCAGGACTTCACCCACTCGGCAGCGACGCCGTCGGGGTTCGCCAGCACGGTCAGCAAGATGGCGATGCCGCTGATCAGCTGGATGTACTCGCCGACACCCTCCCACGTCGACTCGAAGACCTCCTGCGCGAACCCGGCCGGAGCCATGGTGGACCCGACGAACGCACCGAGGAGGTGTCCGACACCGCCGACCAGCGCCAGCCCGACGTAGGTGATCGAGTTGAAGTTGCTGAACGACTGGTAGCTGATGGAACTGAGCCGGAACGCGAGGAGGATGCCACCCAGGGCGGCAATGGCCGACGCGAGCGCGAACGCGTAGAGCTTGGCGGTCATCACGTTGATGCCGAGTGCCGCCGCCGCGCGTTCGTTGGTCCGCACGGCGATCAGTCGGCGGCCGCTCCGCCCGCGCCGCACGTTCGAGACGACCCACACCGCCAGCACGGCCATGCCGAGGACGAAGATGCCGTACCGCTCGGGGTGGTTGATCGACCCGATGTCGTACCCGAACAGGTCGGGGTTCCCGACCTGTGTCCCTTGGACGCCACCCGTGTACCTGCGGTTCCGGAACAGCATCAGCTCCATCGTCGACCCCAGGCCGAGGGTGACGATCGCGAGGTTGATGCCCCGGGTCCGCACGGCCGGCAGGGCGAACACCAAGCCGAGCGCGGCGGTGGCGACGACCCCGGCCACGAGCCCGAGCAGGAACGGGATGTCGAACACCGCGACCAAGCGTCCCGCGACGTATGCACCGAAGCCGGCGATCGAGTACTGGGCGAGCGACAGCTGTCCGGCGTACCCGGTCAGGACGACGATCGACAGCAGGACGATCGCCACGCCGAGCGACACGGTGATGGCGTCGATCCACTTCGCCTGCTTCGTCAGCATCACGAAGATCACGGCGCCGCAGGCGAAGATCGTCCAGTCCCACGACATGCGGCCGTTGCCGACCATCGGCAGCTTGCGGAGGAAGTGGTCGCGGAGCGGGATCGACCGGCCGCGGAACACCATCATCACGATGATGACCAGGAAGGGGAGCGATGGTCCGAGCCCTTCTTGCTGGGTGAAGCGTCCGACGAGCGTCTGACCGATGCCCAGCGCGAACCCGGCGGCCGTCGCGATCGGGAACGATCGGAAGTCACCGACCAGCGCCGCGGCCAGCGCCGCGAGGACCAGGCTCGTCATCGCCGTGACCTGCAAGGTGATGATCGGGACGACGAGCATGCCGGCCACCGCCGCGATGCCGGACCCGAGCGCCCAGTTGAGGACGGCGATGCGGTTGGGTGAGATGCCGACCGCGGCGGCCGACCGCTCGCTCTCGGACACCGCCTCGGTGGCGAGACCGAACTGGGTGGAGCGGTAGAGCAGCCAGAGCAAGGCAGCCGAGATGCTGCCGATGGCGAGGAGGAAGAGGCGGTCGGCGGTGATGCTGACATCGCCCCACAGCGTCACTCGATCGGTCGGCAGCCAGCTGTCGACCTGACGCGGGTTCGAGCTCCAGCGGATCACGACGCCCGCCTGGACCGTGATGAGCACGCCAAGGGTGGCGAGCACCTGGACCAGCGTGCTGGCTCGCTTGCGCTGCAACGGTCGCATGATCACCCAGTGGGTGAGCGCGCCGAGCAGCGCCGACAGGGCGACACCGAACAACGCCGACACGAGGAACGGCAGCCCGTGCTCGTACTGCAGCTCGTACTGCAGGAACACCCCGGCGATCGCCGTGGCGCCGAGCGAGAAGTTCAGGACGCCGGTGCCGCGGTAGATGACGATCAGGCCCTGCGACGCGAACGCGTAGAGCGCGCCGACACCCAGGCCCAACAGCGCGAATCTGATGACCTCGTTCATCGTCCCCCTTCTCGCCGCCGGCTCCCGATGCGGCCCCCCGTGTCACACGACGTCGAGCAGTCGGCGTGTCGGGAGCGTACTTCGCCGCCGCCGGGCGACGACGAGTCGGGAGCTGAACCTTCGTTAAGTGGGACGCCATGTCGGACCTGCGCCAGCGCGTCTGGTGCTCTGAGTAGCGGACGTCGGATGCCGTGTGCTCAGATGGCGCCTCATCACAGCGTCCGGCGCCGCGACGGCACCGGACCGACCGTCACAGGGGGAACCACATGGGGAGAATCCAAAGTCCGACGAGTCCGCGCGCGAGGTCACGCCGTAGCTCGGTGCGGGGTGCGCTGGCCGTGCTCGCCGTGTTCGGCGTCGTCGCAACCGCGTGCGGCGGCGACGACGACGACGATGCGGGCGCCGACGAACCCGCCGAGCAGCCGGCCGAGGAACCTGCCGACGACGCGGCTGAGGAACCCGCCGACGACCCTGCAGAGGAGCCGGCCGACGGCATCTCCGAGGAGAACACCGAGCCGATCAAGGTGATGACGGTGACGACGCTCAACGCCGCCGGACCGACGTACCAGAACATCGCCAACACGGCGAACCTGTACGCCGACTACATCAACGCCCGTGGTGGCGTCGCCGGACGTCCGCTCGAGGTGACCGTCTGCGACGAGGGCTTCGACCCGGCCGTCGCCACGACGTGCGCACGGCAGGCGGTCGAGGAGGGCATGGTGTCGATCGTCGGGTCGTTCACCTTCTTCGCCGAGTCGATCGTGCCGGTGATCGCCGAGTCCAGCATCACCTGGTTCGGCGCGTGCTGTCCGATCACACCGTCCGAGCTCTCCAACCCGTACTCGTTCAACATCGGCAACCAACCGATGTACGCGGTCGGTGCGGTCAAGAAGGCGGTCGAAGACGGTTGCGAGAACATCAACGCCGTGATCATCGACGGCGCCCAGGTCTTCATCCCGCCGATGGAGAACGCGATGGCAGCGCTCGGGAAGAGCTTCGGCGACACGATCATCCTGCCGCCCACCGCACAGGACTACTCGGCCGAGGTGGCGCAAGCCACGACCGACGCCGACTGCGTGATCAGCATCATCTCCGAGACCCCCTTCATCACGTGGAACACGGCGTGGGCGCAGTCCGGGACCGAGGCCCAGCAG
>DATHUU010000163.1:0-5511 GCA_035461925.1 Ilumatobacter sp. | reverse complement strand
CCGGCGCCCTCGGCCGTGGGCTTGGCCATGAACGTCACCGCCACGCCCATCGTGTCGGCCAGCTCCTTCATCGCGTGCTTCATGACCGTGTGCCGGTCGGCCATCGCGAGCACGTCGGTGTACCGGATGTTCAGCTCCTGCTGCCCCCGGCCCCACTCGCCCTTGGAGCTCTCGACCGCGATGCCCGAGGCAGACAGCGCCCGACGGGCCGCACGCAAGTACGGCTCGACTCGGGCACCGGCCAGCAGGTGGTAGTCCTCGACGTACCAGCCGGCGGACTGCAGGTCGCGGTATCCCTTGGCATGGGCTTCGCGGTACGAGTCGTCGTACACGAAGAACTCGAGCTCCGAGGCGACCATCGCCGTCAGGTCGAGCGCAGCGAATCGGTCGACCTGTCGGCGCAGGATGGTACGGGGCGCCACGTCGACGAGGCGATGCCCCTCGCCGGAGACGTCGGGCGCCGTCTCGTTCGTCAGCACGTCGCACAGCACGATCGCCGTCGCGTCGGTCCACGCGGCGCGCCGCAGGGTGGTGAGGTCGGGCACCAGGTGGACGTCGCCGTACCCTTGCTCCCAGCTGGCGAACTCGTAGCCGGGTGTCGGTTCCATCTCCATGTCGACGGTGAGCAGGTAGTCGCAGGCGTGGGTGCCCTCGTCGATCGCCGACTCACAGAAGAAGCGGGCGTCGAACCGCTTCCCGACGAGCCGGCCATAGTGGTCGGTGAACGCCACCACGACGGTGTCGACCGTGCCACTCGCAGCGGCGTCCCGCAGCGCCTCCACGGTCATGCTCATGCCCGCCGACCCTACTCGGGCCCCGATCCGACCTCGCGGACGCGGATCGTGCCAGGTCCGGGACGGTGCCGGATCGACATCGTCGTTGTCGGATACGCTGCCGCGCGGGCAGGATGGTGCGTCCGTTCCGCCCTCCTGCCCCCTGGAGCCCTCATGCCGCACTTCGGCCGAATCCTGTCGGCGATGGTCACGCCCTTCGACGCCGCCGGCTCCGTCGATCTCGACGTCGCCCAGCAGCTCGCGAGGCATCTGGTCGCCGCAGGACACGACGGGCTCGTGGTCTGCGGGACGACGGGCGAGTCCCCGACGCTCACCGACGACGAGAAGCTCGCGATGTTCGCGGCCGTGGTCGAGGCGGTCGACGTCCCGGTGATCGCCGGCACGGTCGGCTACAACACGGCCCACTCGGTCGAGCTGTCGCGACAGGCGGCCAAGCTCGGGGTCCACGGCATCTTGTCGCTCTGCCCGTTCTACAGCCGACCCTCCCAGGCCGGCATCGAGGCCCACTTCCGGGCGGTCGCCGAGAGCTGCGATCTCCCGCAGATCATCTACGACATCCCGGTTCGCACCGGTCGCAAGGTGTCGAGCGAGGTGCTGATCCGGCTGGCCCACGACGTCGCGAACATCGTCGGAGTGAAGGACGCCGCCGGCAACCCCGCCGAATCCGCGAGGGTGATCGCGGCCACCCCCGACGACTTCGCGTACTACTCCGGCGACGACGCGCTCACGCTCCCGTTGCTCGCCGTCGGTGCGGTCGGCGTGATCGGTGTCGCGACCCACTGGACCGGTCCCGACCACCGTGAGATGTTCGACGCCTGGGAGCATGGTGACGTCGCCGCGGCCCGGGCCGTCAACGCCCGCCTGCTCGAGAGCTTCGCGTTCGAGACCGGCGATCTCGCACCCAATCCCATCCCGACCAAGGCGATGCTGCGCACGCTCGGCTGGAACGTCGGCCAGTGCCGGCTGCCACTCGGTGACGCACCCGACTGGGTCGAACCCCGGGCCGTCGAGGTCTGGCAGAACCTGGAGGCCGCTCGTGGCTGAAACCGTCCGCATCGTCTTCCTCGGAGGACTCGGCGAGATCGGACGGAACTGCATGGCGATGGAGCAGCGGGTCGGAGACGACCGGGCCATCGTGCTCATCGACTGCGGCCTGATGTTCCCCGATCCCGACATGCACGGCATCGACCTCGTGCTCCCCGACTTCTCGTACCTGCGAGAGCACGCCAACGCCATCGTGGGGCTCGTGGCGACCCATGGTCACGAGGACCACGTCGGCGGCATCCAGTTCCTGCTCCGCGACCACGACGGCATCGGACACCTGCGCGACGATCCGCTGCCGATCTACGGCGCCCGACTCACGCTCGGTCTCGCCCGCAACCGGATCGAGGAAGCAGGTCTGCTCGGTCGCTGCGAGATGATCGCCGTCTCCGACAACGAGACGATCGAGGTCGGCCCGTTCCGGGTCGAGTTCATCCCGGTCACGCACTCGGTCCCTCACGCGCACGCGATCGCCGTGCACACGGCGCAAGGGCTCGTGCTGCACTCCGGCGACTGGAAGCTCGACCTCACCCCGGTCGATCGGCGCCGCACCGATCTCACGCGTCTCGGCCAGCTCACGGCCGGCCGCGGCGTCCGCCTGCTCATGGGTGATTCCACCAACGCGGAGGAGCCCGGCCACGCGCCGAGCGAGACGAGCGTCGGCCCGGTCCTCACGTCGCTGTTCGTGCAGCACCGCGGCCGCCGGATCATCACCGCGAGCTTCGCGAGCCACCTGCACCGCATCCAGCAGATCGCCGACGCGGCGATCGCCGACGGACGCAAGGTGGCCACCCTCGGTCTGAGCATGAAGAAGAACGTCCGGCTCGGACGCGACCTCGGTGTGCTCGACATCCCCGAGTCGGCGCTCGTCGACATCGAGGACATCGACCGCCACGACCCGGGTGAGATCTGCGTGATCTCCACCGGGTCGCAAGGTGAGCCCATGTCGGCGCTGTCGCTGCTCGCACGCGGTGAGAACAAGTTCGTCAAGCTCGGCGAGCACGACACGGTCATCTTGTCGAGCCATGCGATCCCGGGCAACGAGAGCGCGGTCAACAAGGTGATCGACGGGCTCCTCCGGCGGGGCGCCGAGGTCATCCACTCCGGTGTGATGGACGTCCACGCGACCGGACACGCGCAGGCCGACGAGATCAAGACGTACCTCTCTCTGGTGAAGCCGGAGTGGTATGTGCCGATCCACGGTGAGTACCGCCACATGGTCGCGAACGCGCGGCTCGCCGAGTTGATGGACATGCCCCGGGATCGCGTCGTGTTGTGCGAGGACGGGGACGTGATCGAGCTCTCCGACGACGGGCTCGAGCACACCGGTCGCGTGCCCTCCGGGTACGTCTACGTCGACGGCATCGTCGGCGACGTCGGCCAGGGCGTCATCCGCGACCGTCGAGTGCTCGGCGAGGAGGGCGTGGTCGTCGTGGTGGTTACCGTCGACATGCAGACGGGCAAGGTGATCACCGGGCCCGACATCATCACTCGCGGCTGGGTCTACGCTCCCGAGGCCGAGGACCTGCTCGACGAGGCGTGCGACCGGGTGTCGAACGCGGTCGAGGAGGCGCTCCGCAAGGGTGAGCGCGACGTCGAGGCGCTCGAGCGCGACGTACGCCGCGCGGCCGGCAAGTTCGTCAGCGAGCGCACCCGCCGCCGGCCGATGATCGTGCCGGTCGTCATGGAGACCTGACGGTGGCTCGCTCGCCGCGGCATCGCCGCCGGACCGCAGCCGGGTTGCTGGCCGGGTTCATCGCCGTGGTGGCGTGCGGCGCGTGCGCCTCGGAGCGTGACGACGCGCCGATGGTCGACCGCATCGACGACGCGATCTTCGCCGTCGAGTCGTTCTACGAGGCACCGCAGGACTTCGTCGAGATCAGCGCGACGGCGAGTGTGGTGAGTCTGATCGTGGACGTCGACGGCGGCGCGGAGCAGGCGTTCTGGAGTCGCGACGACGGGCTCGTCGAGCCGATCCCGATCGAGCTGGTCGATCGCCCGACGTTCCGGTCGGGCGATCTGGACTTCCGGCCCGACCGCGTGCTCGACCAGCTCCGGGAGGAGCTGCCCGACTCCGAGATCATCGATTTCGCGATCACCGGTGCCGGTGACGGTGTCGTCGTGTACGACGCGCGGCTGCAGAGCGAGCGGGGCGGCGTGTTGTTGGTGCTGCTCGACGGCGACGGTCGGATCCTCGGCGCGCAGGGCCAGTGACGGCGCCACCGGCTGCGGTCGTGCCGGGCGTCGCGGCGGGGATGCTCTGCTGCCCCGGTGTCGCGTTGGTACCCTCGAACACGCCATGAACACCTGGGGCGCCTCCAAGAAGCCGCGCGACTCGGGCCGGTCGAGCTCGTCGTCCGGCCGATCGTCGGGACGCGGGTCCGCATCGGGTTCGCCTCGCGGGTCGGGGACGTCGCGGTCGGCGGCGTCGCGGTCGGGGGGCGTGCGCGACGCCACGCCGCCAGGGAGCCGGAGGAGCTCCCAGACCCAGGCCGAGCTCCGCCACGCGGTCGAAGGGCGCGAGCACGAGTTCGTCGGCATCGTCCTGCTCGGGCTGGGGCTCCTCCTCGGCCTCGCCATGTACTTCGACCTCGCCGGCCCGCTCGGTCGGGGCATCGAGGCCTTCATCGGTTGGTTCCTCGGCGTCGGTCGGTACCTGCTGCCGATCGCGCTCGTGTCCTCGGGGGTCGCGCTGGTGAAGAAGGGCCAGTCGTCGAGTCCGACCCGGCTCGTGATCGGCTGGGGCCTGGTCGGCCTGGCGGTGCTCGGGTTCCTCCAGGTCGTCCGGACGCCCGACTCGATGAACCCGCTGACCGACAACGAGCCCGACGTCCGCACGCTCGGCGAGGCGGGTGGTTGGATCGGTGCTGCGATCGGTGCGCCACTCGAGGCCCTGGTGGCCCCGGCGGGGGCCACGGTGATCCTGCTGGCGCTGGCCATCGGCGGCGCGCTCCTCATCACGAGCACCTCGCTGCGGACGATGGCGCAACGGACGGGCCAGGGGGTCGGCGCCGTGGCGCGTCCGCTCGGCCGGGCGACCAAGCGGGCGCTCTCCGACCTGTCGACGCTGAGCAGCGAGCGGGAGGAGCGCGGCTCGCATCGGGGTGGCGATCGACGGCGCGACGGCGGTGAGCGGGATGCCGCCGGGGCACCCGGCATGCAGGGCGACCCCCTCGCTCCCTCGCTCTACGACGGCGCGGAGGACGACGTCGACATCTTCGCGGCGCCGAAGTCCGCCACCAAGCGCCGCCGGAAGAAGCCGAGCGGTGCCGACCAGCCGTCCCTGCCGATCGACGGCGAGCAGGTCGGAGAGTGGGTGCTCCCGCCGCTCAGCTTCCTGAAGCAGGCCGGCGAGCAGGCCGTGAACATGGCCGAGATCGAGCGACGCGGGCAGACCCTCCAGGAGTCGCTCGCCCAGCACAACGTCGAGACCGAGCTGATCGGCATGACCGTCGGTCCGACCGTCACCCGGTACGAGCTCGAGCTGGGACCCGGTGTGAAGGTGGCCCGGATCACCAGCCTCCAGAAGGACATCGCGTACGCGATGGCGGCGACCGACGTGCGCATCCTGGCGCCGATCCCCGGCCGGTCGGCGATCGGCGTCGAGGTGCCGAACCATCATCGCCAGCTGGTCGCGTTGGGCGATCTGCTCGTGTCGCCCGAGGCGGCGCAGGCC
>DATHUU010000162.1:0-6151 GCA_035461925.1 Ilumatobacter sp. | reverse complement strand
CGTGGTCGAGGGCCGCGTCGGAGCAGCTCGTCGTCACCAAGCAGGTCGTCGACGGTCTCACCTACACCACGGTGGGCCGGGCACGCGGTGACGAGCGGGTGGCGGAGGTCGCCCGAATGCTCGGCGGCGAGGTGTCGGGGGCGGCGCTCGACCACGCCCGCGAGCTGCTGTCGCGCTGATCCGCGCGATCGCGCACCCGCGCGGGATATGGTGATCTCCCGTCGTGCACTCGCTCGATTCGAGCCACCTTGACGAGCCACCTTGACGGAGGTCACCCCACATGCCGAAGCACATCTTCGTGACCGGAGGGGTGGCCAGCTCGCTCGGCAAGGGCCTGACCGCGAGCTCCCTCGGCCGGTTGCTGAAGCTGCGTGGGCTCCGGGTGACCCTCCAGAAGCTCGATCCGTACATCAACGTCGATCCGGGCACGATGAACCCGTACGAGCACGGCGAGGTGTTCGTCACCGACGACGGCGGCGAGACCGACCTCGACCTCGGGCACTACGAGCGGTTCATCGACGAGAACCTGACACGGGCATCGAACGCGACGACCGGATCGATCTACCAGTCCGTGCTGGCCGCCGAGCGCCGCGGCGACTACCTCGGCAAGACGGTGCAGGTGATCCCGCACATCACCGACGAGATCAAACGGCGGATCCATCAGGTCGCCACCGAGGACGTCGACGTCGTCATCACCGAGGTCGGTGGCACGGTCGGCGACATCGAGATCCTCCCGTTCCTCGAAGCGATCCGGCAGTTCCGCAAGGACGCCGGGCGCGACAACGTCTGCTACATCCACGTGACGCTGGTCCCGTTCATCGGTCCGTCGCAGGAGCAGAAGACCAAGCCCACGCAGCACTCGGTGACCGAGCTGCGCAGCCGCGGCATCCAGCCCGACCTGATCGTGTGCCGCAGCGAGGCACCGATCGAAGTCGGCTTGAAGCGCAAGATCTCGAACCTCTGCGACGTCAACGAGAACGCGGTGATCAACGCGGCCGACGTCCGCAACATCTACGAGCTCCCGCTCATCCTCCACGACGAGGGGCTCGACACGGTGGCGCTCGAGGTGTTGCGGATGGAGGGCCACGACATCGACCTGGCCCCGTGGCAGGCGGTGGTCGACCGCGTGGAAGCGTCCGCGGTACCGGTCAGGATCGGCCTCATCGGCAAGTACGTCGAGCTGCCCGATGCCTACCTCTCGGTCGTCGAGGCGCTCAAGCACGCCGGCTTCCACCACGAGGCGAAGGTCGAGATCGACTGGATCCAGGCCGAGGACGTCGAGGGTCTGCTGGCGTCGGATCGACTGCGCGACCTCGACGGGATCGTCATCCCGGGCGGGTTCGGTTACCGTGGCTTCGAGGGCAAGATCGCCGCCGCACGCTTCGCTCGCGAGGAGGGCGTCCCGTGTCTCGGACTGTGCCTCGGTCTGCACGCCATGACGTCCGAGTTCGCCCGCAACGTGCTGGGCATGACCGGTGCCAACTCGAGCGAGATGGATCCCAGCACCAAGTACCCGGTGATCGACCTCATGCACGACCAGCGTGACGTCACCGACATGGGTGGCACGATGCGGCTCGGTGCGTACTACGCGGTGCTCGACCCCGACAGCAAGGTCCACGCCGCGTACGGCGAACCGGTCGTCAGCGAGCGGCACCGCCACCGGTACGAGTTCAACCCGAAGTTCCGGACCCGGTTCGAGGAAGCGGGCTTCCATTGCTCCGGTACCTCACCCGACAAGCGTCTCGTCGAGTTCATCGAGCTGCGGGACCATCCGTTCTGGGTCGCGACCCAGGCCCACCCGGAGGTCAAGAGCCGCCCCGACCGGGCTCACCCGCTCTTCCGCGAGCTGATCCGGTCGGCGTTGTCCTACCGCGACGACACCCCGCCCGCGCTGCGGCGGATGCTCGACGAGGCGGCCGTCGAGGGTGCCGCCGCCGAACGTCCTGCCTGACGTACCGTCGGTGTCATGACATCGTTCCGCCACCTCGGCGACGAGCCCATCCACCAGGGGTACATCTGGGACGTCGTCGTCGCCGACTTCGAGTCGCCGGACGGGAGACGGTTCCGTCGCGACATCGTCCGTTCACCGGGCTCGGTCGGCGTCGTCCCGCTCGTCTTCGACGCCGAGGGTGTGCCATCGGTCGTCCTGGTCAGCCAATACCGGCCGGCGCTGGGCCGGGACCTCATCGAGGTGCCGGCGGGGATGCGCGACGTTCCGGGAGAGGATCCGGCCGAGACCGGCCGGCGAGAGCTGATCGAGGAAGCCGGGCTGGCCGCCGGTGAGATCGGCCACCTCGTCGACATGCTGCCCTCACCGGGCATGACCGACTCGGTCTGTTCGATCTACCTCGCCACCGGCTGCGTCCCGGTCGAGCACGATCGCCACGGTCCCGAGGAGGACCACATGGAGGTGCTCCACGTGCCACTGGAAGCAGCTCTGGAGATGATCGATCGTGGGGAGATCACCGACGCCAAGACGGTCTGCGGTCTGTTGGCCGCCGATCGGCGGATCCGGCGCGAGCAGGGCTGACGCGGTGCCGCGTCCGATCGACACCGTCGACGACCTGCCGTTGGAGGTCGAGGAGTTCCTCGTCTGGTTGACGACCGAGCGCGGGAGGAGTCGCAACACGATCGCCGCCTACCGGCGGGATCTGAAGCAGTACCAACGATGGCTGGCCGGGCGCGGCCTCGACCCGCTGTCGGTGGGACTCGACGACCTGCGAACCTTCGTCGGATCCCGGCGTGCGTCGGGTGCCGCCACGTCCTCGGTGGCGCGCCAGATCGCGGCGATTCGCACCCTGCACCGATACCTCGCCACCGAGCAGCTCCGTTCCGACGACCCGACCGCTCGACTCGACGGCGTCAAGGTGCCGTCCGGCATCCCGAAGCCCCTCACCGAGGCCGAGGTCGCGAGCCTGCTCGACGCGGTGCTGGGCAACGATCCGCTCGCGCGTCGGGACCGGGCGCTGCTCGAGTTGCTCTATGCGACCGGGGCACGCGTCTCGGAGGTGGTCGGGCTGTCGCTCGGCGACATCGATTTCGACGATTCGCTCGTGCGGCTCTACGGGAAGGGGAGCAAGGAGCGCATCGTCCCCTTCGGGTCGGCCGCCGCCTCGGCGATCGACG
Source organism: Ilumatobacter sp. (assembly GCA_035461925.1). Classification (GTDB taxonomy): domain Bacteria; phylum Actinomycetota; class Acidimicrobiia; order Acidimicrobiales; family Ilumatobacteraceae; genus Ilumatobacter. Next base: position 3,025 of record DATHUU010000162.1, on the reverse strand, counting down.
AGTGGTTCTCCCCGTCCGGCCGAGCACGACTGGTGCCTGACCGCTGGCAGCGTCGCGGTGATGCCGAGGCCGTGTTCCTGAACCAGCGCGGGGGCCGGCTGAGCCGACAGGGAGCCTGGTTGGTCATCAAGAAGTACGGCGAGCGGGCAGGCATCGCCGATCATCTCTCGCCGCACGTGCTCCGTCACTCGTGCGCCACGCACCTGCTCGACCACGGGGCAGATCTGCGGATCGTGCAGGAGATGCTGGGCCACGCGTCGATCTCGACGACGCAGGTGTACACCAAGGTGAGCCAAGAACGCCTGTGGGAGGTCTACCGCTCGGCCCACCCGCGGGCGGTGAGGGTCGGCGCGTGAGCAAACCGGTCCATCTCCTCACCAAGCCGCACCATCTCGCCGCTCGGTTCTTCTGGTCGCTGTCGCCCAGACCACCGGCGGTCGACGACGAGGTGTGGGCCGAGGACCAGCTCCTGCCCGGTGAGGTCGCGCTCTGGCGACGGATGTCGAACCAGGATCGACGCCACTCGATCAAGGTCGCCCGTCGCTTCCTCGACGCCCGTCCCTCGGCGACGCGGGCCGAGGTGGCCGGTGCCCTGTTGCACGATGTCGGCAAGATCGAGTGCGGGCTGGGAACGTGGGGACGGGCGGTCGCGTCCGCCGTGGGCCCCCGCACGGCGCGGTTCCGCTGCTACCACGACCACGAGCACATCGGCTCGTTGCTGGCCGAGCAGGCGGGGAGCGACCCGGCGACGGTCGCGCTGATCGACGAGCGGGGTCCGGCGTACGAGACCTTGCACGCGTGCGATCGGGTCTGAGGTCAACTCGCGAGCACGTGGCGGGTTCGCCGGTCGTTGACGACCGCACGCAGGATCATCCACACCAGGAGCCCGGCCCAGATGCCGGCGATGCCGAGATCGGGCGTCGCGACGGTGACGAGCCCGATGGGGACGACGGCGACCAGGTAGCCGACCGCTGCCAGACCCAGGAAGCGGTAGTCGCCGGCACCGATCAGGATGCCGTCGTGAGCGAACGCGACCGCCCCGGGCACGATCAGCGCGGCGAGCCACAGCAAACCGGTCGTCGCGCGACCGATCACCTCGGGATCGTCGGAGAACACCCGCGGAAGGAGCGGGGACGTCGCCGCGATCACCACGCCCAGACCGACGGCCGCGATCACGGCGAGCCGCACCGAGCGACGGGCGACGAACGCCGCATCACCCCCCGTGCGTCTGCCCTGCTCCTCGGCGACGAGCGTGTGTGCCGGCACCGCGAAGGCGTCGAGCACCAACGCGAGGAGCAGGAACAGGCTCATCACGACCTGGTGCGCCGCGAGGGTGGCATCGTCGATCCGGGCGGCGATCGCCGTCGCCCCGCCGAACACAGCGAGCATCGCTGCGACCCGTAGGACCAGGTGCTTCCCGGCGGTCACGAGCGGGGCCATGCCCTCCCGGCTCGGCCGGCGTGCGCCCGCCGCGGCGATGCGACCCCGGAGCAGCCAGAGGAACGCGATCGACGCGCCGCCCTGCGCGAGCACCGTCGACAGCGCCGAGCCGGCGACTCCCATGTCGAGCACGAACACGAAGACCAGCTCGATCACGAGGTTGAACACGTTGGCCGCGAGGAGGACCCAGAGCGGCGTGATGTAGTCGGACGCCCCACGCAGCACGCCTTGTGCGGCGAGGGTGACGAGGAAGAAGGGCACGCCGATCGCACTGATCGACAGGTACGTGTGCGCGTGGTGGAGGACGTCGGACTCGGCCCCGAAGGCGCCGGCCACCGGCCGTGCGAACACGCCGAGCAGGATCGCGGCCGGCACGCCGACCAGGACGGCGAGCCAGAGCGCCTGCACGCCGACGTTGCCGGCGGCCTCGTGGTCACCCGTACCGAGTCGACGAGCGACCCGCTCGGTCGTGCCGTACGTGAGGAAGTTGGCCCCGGCGAAGACGAACGAGAGCACCGTGGCCGCCACTGCGAGACCGGCGAGCTGCGCAGTCCCCAGGCGACCGACGATCGCCGTGTCGACGAGCACGTACAGCGGTTCGACCGCGAGCGACCCGAGCGCCGGGAACGCCAACCGCAGGATCCGGCGGTCCACCGCTCGCTTCTGGTCGGGTTCCTGCCGCACCTGTGCCTGCATTTCCCCGACCAGGACAGGATGGTCAGGCGGGGACGAGGCCGATGGCGTCGTAGGCGCGACGCACGGTGGCCGAGGCGACGGTGCGCGCCTTCCCCGAGCCGATCTGCAGGAGCCGGGCGAGCTCGGCCTTGTCGGCGATCAGCTCGTGGTACCGGGCTTGGATCGGCGCGAGCAGCGCGACGACCGCCTCACCGGCGTCGACCTTGAGCGGCCCGTACTGGGTGTACCCGTCGGCGGCCTCCTCGGGGGTGCGGCCGGTCGCCGCGGCGAGGATGTCGAGCAGCGAGGACACCCCGGGCTTGGCGGCGACGTCGTAGTAGACCTCGCTGTCGGAGTCGGTGACCGCACGCTTGAACTTCTTCATGATGGTCGTCGGATCGTCGAGCATCATGACGCACCCGTTGAGGTTGGTGGCCGACTTCGACATCTTCGACGTCGGGTCCTGGAGATCCATGATGCGCGCCCCGGCCCTCGGGATCACGGCGTCGGGGATGACGAACGTCTCACCGAACCGGTGGTTGAACCGGATCGCGATGTCGCGAGTGATCTCGAGGTGCTGACGCTGGTCGTCACCGACCGGCACCTCGTTCGTGTCGTACAGGAGGATGTCGGCCGCCATCAGCGCCGGGTACGTGAAGAGGCCCGCGGAGATGAACTTGTCCTCGCGCTTCGCGGTCTTGTCCTTGAACTGGGTCATGCGCGAGAGCTCGCCGTACGAGGCGGTGCACTCCATGACCCATCCGAGCTGCGTGTGCTCGGGGACGTGGCTCTGGACGAAGATCGTGGCGACGTCGGGATCGAGTCCGACCGCGAACAGGATCGCCGCGAGCTGCACGGTCGCCTCGCCGACGACGCCGGGCTCCTCGGTCACCGTGAGGGCGTGGAGGTC
>DATHUU010000161.1:0-3722 GCA_035461925.1 Ilumatobacter sp. | reverse complement strand
GCGAGGCAGCCGCCGATCGCCGAACCCAACGATCCCGCGCCGACCACCACCACGTGCACGGTCCGCACGCTAACCCGCTCGCTCCGCCACGTCGGCGCCGACCAGACCGCCCTACTGTCGGCGGCGTCATGAGCACCACGTTCGAGCCCCTCGACCGCGAGGCGTTGACCGCCGCGCTGCCCGACGCCGACCTCCGGGTCCTCCTGATGTGCCTGTTCCAGGTGACCGGTGACCGGAGGTGGCTCGCACCGCCGTTCCAGCCGGTGCGGGATGTCCGCCTCATCGCCGAGGAGGACGCCGGTCTCCCGCGTGCGGTCGCGGACGAGATCCGTGCCGCCGCCGTGGAGCTGTTCACCGACGGCGCGATCGTGGCCGCCGTCGACGACCCCGGCGACGAGCTGATGGTCGAGATGATGCAATGGTGCACGGCGGACCGGATCGACGCGGGCTACGCCCCGATGTTCCGAGAGGACCTCGGCCTCACCGACCGGAACGTGCACTGGTCGAGCGACCGCCCCGCCCAGGTCGACCGTCACGCGGTGATCGTCGGCGCCGGGGCCACCGGCATCATCCTCGGGAAGCGGCTGCTCGACCTCGGGATCCCGTTCACGATCGTCGAGCGGGCCGACGACGTCGGCGGCACGTGGCGCGACAACGTCTACCCGGGTGCTGCGGTGGACACGCCGAACCACGCATACTCGTTCTCGACGGGGACGCGATACCGCTGGTCGCGCAACTTCTCGCCACAGCCAGAGCTCATCGACTACCTGCGCCGGAGCGCCGACGAGTTCGGGGTCCGGGAGCACGTCCGGTTCGGCACCGAGGTCATCGGAGCGAGATGGGACGACGCGGGTCGGTGCTGGCGCGTCCACGTCCTGGTGCGCGACGCCGACGGCTCGACGCGAGACGACGAGATCGTCGCCACCGATCTGATCGCAGCGATCGGGCCGTTCGGGCGCGCGAAGCTGCCCGACATCGAGGGTGCGTCGACGTTTCGCGGCGACATCTTCCACACGACCCGCTGGCCGGTCGATCTCGACCTGACGGGCAGGCGCGTGGCCCTGATCGGAACCGGCGCGTCGGCGATGCAGATCGGCCCCGAGATCGCTCCCGACGTCGCCCACCTGACCGTGGTCCAGCGCACGCCACAGTGGGCACGGCCGATCCCGCGATTCCACGACCCGATCGCCGACGGGGCCCAATGGCTGCTCGAGCACGTGCCGTTCTACGCCCAATGGTTCCGGTTCACGATGCTCTGGCGATACGGCGACGGGTTGCTCCCCCACCTCCGCAAGGATCCGGACTGGCCCCACCCCGAACGGTCGCTCAACCGGGTCAACGAGCGCCACCGCGAAGAGATGTACGAGCACCTCGTGCGCGAGCTCGGAGACCGCAGCGACCTGATCGAGCGGTGCGTGCCCGACTACCCGCCGTACGGCAAGCGGATCCTGCTCGACAACGGCTGGTACGCCATGTTGCGCCGCCCGAACGTGGAGCTCGTGCCGGGGTCGCTGCAACGGATCACGCCGACCGGCGTCGTCGTGCGGTCGGCCGACGGCGGCGAGACCGAGATCGACACGGACGTCATCGTGCTCTCGACCGGTTTCGAGGTGAACGAGAGCGTGCGAGTGCTGCACCTCGTCGGCCGCGACGAGACGACGCTCGACGACCTGTGGGACGAAGACGACGCGACCGCCTACCTGGGCATCACGATCCCGCGGTTCCCGAACCTGTTCGTGATGCTCGGTCCCAGCACCGGGCTCGGCCACGGCGGCAGCGCGATCTTCCAGGCCGAGAGTCAGGTCCGGTACGTGTGCGACGCGCTCGTGACGATGATCGAGCAGGGCATCGATGCGATCGAGGTGAAGCGGTCGGTCCACGACGAGTACGTCCACGCGGTCGACGAACGCCACGCCGACATGATCTGGACCCACCCCGGGGTCTCGACGTACTACCGCAACACCAAGGGCCGTGTGGTGCTCGCCACCCCGTGGAGCCTGCTCGAGTACTGGCGCATGACCCACGACCTCGACCTCGACGACTACCAGATCACCCGTTCCTGAGTCGCTGCTTCTGGACCTTGCCCATCGCGTTGCGGGGCAGGGAGTCGACGACGCGGACCTCGCGGGGCCGCTTGTGGATCGACAACAGGCCCGCGACGTGGTCGATCAGCTCGGTCGAGTCGACTCCCTCACCGACGACGTAGGCGACGATCCGCTCCCCGAGATCGTCGTCGGGCAGGCCGACGACGGCCACCTCGTCGACCGACGGGTGCGACAACAGCGCGGTCTCGACCTCGCCGGCGCCGACCTTGTACCCGCCCGACTTGATGATGTCGATCGAGGCCCGCCCGACGATGCGGTGGTAGCCGTCCGGCCCGATGGTGACGGCATCCCCCGTGACGAACCAGCCGTCACGGGTCATCGCGTCGGCCGTCTTCTCGGGCAGGTTCAGATAGCCGTCGAACAGGGTGTCGCCGCGCACCTGCAACCCGCCGATCGTCTCGCCGTCGTGGGGCACGTCGTCGCCGGTGTCGGACCGGAGGCGGGTCTCGACCCCGGCGATCGGGACGCCCACGAAGCCGGGCCGGCGATCGCCGTCATGGCGAGTCGACAGGGTGATCAGCGTCTCGGTCATGCCGTAGCGTTCGACCGGCACCTGCCCGGTGAGCTCGCGGAGCCGTTCGAACACCGGCACCGGGAGCGGTGCGCTCCCCGAGACCAACAGCCGCGCCGACGACAGAGCACGCGCGTGCTCGTGATCGGCGACGACGCGGCTCCACACCGTGGGAACCCCGAAGTACATCGAGCCGACGGCCGCGGCGTAGCGTTCCGGTGACGGGCGCCCGGTGTGCGTCAGTCGCGAGCCGACGCGGAGCGGGCCGAGCACCCCGAGGATCAGACCGTGCACGTGGAACAGCGGGAGGCCGTGCACGAGCCGATCGTCGGGTGTCCAGCCCCACGCGTCGGCGAGCCCGTCGAGGTCGGCGGCAATCGCACGCCGGGGGATGACGGCACCCTTCGGGAGGCCGGTCGTGCCCGAGGTGTACATGATGAGCCCGGCGGCGTCGTCGGCCACATCGGCCCATCCCGTCGGTGCGCCGTCGAGCGGGACCGGGATGCGCTCGATCGTGACCTCGGGCCAGTCCGGATCACCGATCACCAGGTGGGCGTTCGAGTCGCGGAGGATGTGGTCGCGCTCCATCGGCCCGGCGTCCGCGGGCACCGGCACGACCGGTACTCCCGCCCGGAGTCCGGCGACGACCCCGATCACCGTGTCGAGCGTCGCCGTCCCGCACACCGCCACGGCCGGCGCCCCGGTGAGCCGCGACGCGAGTGCGTCCGCTCGCCCGGTCAGCTCCTCCCACGACGCAGCGGCGCCGTCGACGACCACGGCATCCGCGGCGTCGACCGACCCTCCGTCCAACCCGGGCAGCAGCGACATCCGCCCATCCTCCCAATTCCGTCGTGTCTGCCCGCAACCGTCCGGTGACCGGTTCCCGGCAGACAGGTCGGAGGGGGTAGACCACGTGGATGGGGTCTCGGGAGATGGGGAATGACAGGACGATCGCGTCGCACGTCGTCGACGGCTTGCGGCTGCTGGGGATCGATGCGCTCTACTGCCTGCCCGGTGTGCAGAACGACGACTTCTTCGATGCGCTCGTCGACGCACCGGACATCGCCCCGATCGTGACCCGGCACGAGCAGGCGGCTGCGTACATG
>DATHUU010000160.1:0-13756 GCA_035461925.1 Ilumatobacter sp. | reverse complement strand
GACATCCTCGAGGCCTTCGACGCGCAGGGCCTGCCCGAGCCACAGCAGCTCGATGTTCGCGTGCGCGCCGACATCGACCGGCTCGTCGCCCTCCAGAACGACAACGGCGGCTGGCCGTGGTTCCAGAAGGGACGGGAGTCGATCCCGTTCCAGTCGATCCAGGCCACGCACGCGCTCGTGCTCGCGCGGGCCGCCGACTACGCGGTGCCGCAGGAGACGCTCGATCGGGCCCTTGCTCACCTGGCGTCGATCGAGGAGCACTTCCCGGGCACGTACAGCGAGTCGCTGCGCAACACGCTCAGCTCGTACGCGCTGTACGTTCGAAACGAGGCCGGGCGAGGTGACACCGCCAAGGCGACCGCCCTCTACGAGCGGGTGGGCGACGATCTCGACCTCGACGCGCTGGCGTGGCTGTGGCCGTCGATCGTCGACGTCGACGCCCGCGTCGCGATCGAGCGCCGGTTCGAGAACGCCGCCGTCGAGACCGCCGGAGCCGCGGTGTTCGCGACCGACTTCGCCGAGGACGCCTTCGTGATCGCCCAGTCGGAGCGCCGCACCGACGGCATCGCGCTCGATGCCCTGATCACCGAGACCCCCGACAGCGACCTGATCCCCAAGGTCGTGAACGGTCTGATCGGCAACCAGATCAAGGGCCGGTGGAGGAACGTGTACGAGAACTCGTTCATCCTGCTCGCGCTCCACCGCTACTTCGCGACCTTCGAGGACGTCACCCCCGACTTCGTCGCCCGGGTGTGGCTCGGCGACCTCTACGCCGCCGAGTCGACGTTCGACGGCCGCACGACCGAGCGGGTCAACACGCTCGTGCCGATGGGAGAGGTGATCGGCCAGCTCGTCGCGACCGGCGAGTCGACGATCGTCGTCGCCAACGAGGGCGTCGGCCGGCTCTACTACCGGCTCGGTCTGACGTACGCCCCGGACGACCTGCAGCTGGACCCGCGCGACGAGGGCTTCGTGGTCGAGCGGGTGTACGAGGCGGTCGACGACCCGGCCGACGTCACCCGCGATCCCGACGGCACCTGGCGGATCGCGGCCGGCGCGAAGGTGCGAGTCCGACTGACGATGGTGGCCGATGCGCAGCGCACGAGCGTGGCCCTCGTCGATCCGCTCCCAGCCGGCCTGGAACCGCTCAACCCGGCGCTCGCCGTGACGAGCACGACCCCGCCGGAGGAGGGTGGCGACGATCCGATCCCGCTCGACTGCTGCTGGTTCTGGGGCTGGAACTGGTTCGAGCACCAGAACCTCCGCGACGACCGGGTCGAAGCGTTCGCCAGCTACCTGCCGGGCGGCACGTACGAGTACACCTACATCGCCCGCGCCACCACCCCCGGCGAGTTCGTGGTGCCGCCGACCAAGGCCGAGGAGATGTACGCCCCCGAGGTCTTCGGCCGCACAGCCTCCGACCGGGTCGTCGTCGGACCCTAGTGGGTCAGGCGGTGCCGGTCTGCTGGTCGGTCTCGGCCGCGGCGCCGGTCGCGGGCGCGGTGTCGGTCGTGTCCTTCGGACCGGCGAATTTGTGCGCGGCCTGGTCGACCTTCTCGAGCTTGTCGGCGTACTTGCCCTTGGTCTTCTTGTTCACCGCGTCGGTCGCCTTGTCGACACCCTCGGCGATCTTGGCGGCGTTCTTCTCGGCGAGTTGCTTGGCTTTGTCGATGTTCTTCTTGCTGAACAATCCCATGCGACGCACCCTATCCAGCGTCACGGTTCGACGATCGGGAACATCGACTCGAACACGTCGAGGTGGGCGAACAGCGCGACGAAGGCCTCGGCGTCACCTTCGACGGTCACTCGGCCGGATTCGACCGCGTCGACGGCGGAGAGCTCGGCGGCGCCGATGTCGACCAGGACCGATCGGTCCAGACGGACGGTCGCATCGGCACGCTCGTCCCGGCCCGGGACCGTGTGCCGGGTCGTGTGGCGGGTCGTGTGGAGGGTGCGATGGGAGAGCTCGACCCGCCACTGCTCTCCCACGTCGGTGAGCTCGAAGTGGACGACGACGTCGATGCCGCCGACCTCCTCGGCCTTGAGGCGAACGGCATTGGCGTCCATCAGCTGCTCGACGGTCATCGCCTCGAGGTAGCCCCGTCGCATCGCCGGGTTCCGCGGCGGATGTCCGTGGCGGAGCTCCTGGGCGCCCATCAAGAACGCGTTGCGGAACGTCGCCGACTCGCTCTGGTACCCGAGTTGCTCGAACGCATCCGCCTGGAGGTCGCGCGCCTCGGCGTTGGCCGGATCCGAGAACACGACGTGGCCGACCACCTCGACGACCCATCGGTAGTCGCCCTCGTCGAACGCCGCCCGCGCGTGCTCCAGCAGCGCGTCGGCACCGCCGGCGAGATCGACGTAGCGACGACCCGCCTCGGTCGGTGGCAGCTTCCAGAGGTTGGCGGGGTTGCCGTCGTACCACGACAGGTAGCGCTGGTAGACGGCCTTCACGTTGTGGGCGAGGTGGCCGTAGTAGCCGGTCGTGTGGGCCTCGGTCCGAAACTCGTCCGGGAGAGCGATCCGCTCGGCGATCTCGAGCGGGGTCTCGCCGTGGTTGGCCCATCGCATCGTCTGGTCGTGGACGTACCGGTACATGTCACGCTGCTTGCGGAGGAAGCCGCGCACGTCGTCGGTCCCCCAGCGCGGCCAGTGGTGGGACGCGAACATGATCTCGGCGCGGTCGCCGTAGAGGTCGATCGCCTCGCCGATGTACTTCGACCAGGCGAGCGAGTTGCGAGCCTGGGCACCGCGGATCGGGATGAGGTTGTGCATGTTGTGCGAGCAGTTCTCGGCCATGCACAGCCAGCCTCCCCCGCCCGCCACGCGGTCGGGGAAGAAGAAGTTCATCTCGGCCGGCGCCTCGGTCTCGGGTGTGAGCTGGAACACGATGCGCACGCCGTCGACGACGAGCTCCTGACCGGTGTGGGTGATGTCCTCGGTCGGGGCGATGAGACCGGGCGGCGAGAGCGGGATCGCCTTGCCGAGACCGCAGTCGACGTGCCCGCGCGGGCCGGGCGGGAGCAGCGGTCCGAACTGGTAGAGCGCCCGGCGGGCCATGGCGAACCCGGCGATGACGTTCTCGCTGATCGCCTCGTGCAGGAAGTGTTCGGGGGCGATCACTCGGCAGTCACCGGCATCGACCGCCTCCTGGCTCGTCACACCGAGCACCCCGCCGAAGTGGTCGGTGTGGGAGTGGGTGTAGATCACGGCGACGACCGGCCGCTCCCCCAGGGTGTCGTTGGCCAGGGCGAGGCAGTCGCGGGCGCACCCTTCGACCGTGAGCGGGTCGATCACGAGCCAGCCGGTCTCGCCCTCGATGAAGGTGATGTTGGAGATGTCGTAGCCGCGGGCCTGCCAGATGCCGGTGCCGACCTCGAACAGGCCGTGGATGTTGTTGAGCTGCGCCTGCCGCCAGAGGCTGGGGTCGACGGTGTCGGGGTTCGCGGAGTCCTGCTCGATGAAGTCGTACTTGGCGACGTCCCACGCCACACCCCACGCCCCCTGGATCCGACCGGTCGGGTGCTGGGCGACGAGGCCGCGCGACGCCCGCTCGAAGTCGGCCGGGTCCATCCCCAGCTCGCGGGGTGCATTGTGTGCCCGGGTGTGCGAGGTGGCGTCCTTCGGCGAGCTCGTCATCTCGCGAGTGTGTCCGCGCGCCGGTACCGACCCCGAGTCCAGCTCACGCGCTTCCTGCCACTCTGGTGGACGACAGGCCCAGCACGACCCGGGATGCGCCCACCTTCACCGACGATCCGACCAATGCCGCGTCTGACGTCGAGATCTTCGACGCGTCGAGGCGGACGTCTCCATTCAGCGCCATCACGGAGCCGGTGATCCAGATGACCTCGGCGCCGAGCCGGACCGCCGACGCCCGACAGCCGCCGCCCGCCGCGAGCAAGGTGGGCAGCTCGTTGCTGAACGGGGTGAGGTCGAGCGTGTTCGAGTCGATCGAGATCGTCCCGGTCGCGATGATCGACACCCGCTCGAGTCGAACCTGGTTCGTCTGGATCGACACGTCACCATCGACGACGTGCACACCTGGCGCGAGCTCGGCACGGTTGCCATCGATGCGGAGGCCACCCTCGTGGACGTGAATGTCGCCACCGAGTCGCTCGACCCAGTGACCGCCATCGCGGAAGTCATCGACCGCCCAGCCGAACGTCGGGCGTTCGGGGTCGGGCTCGTGGACGATGCCACCCGCGACCGTGGCGCCCGAACCGACGTTCGCGGCGGCGCCGTGGGAGACGACGCCGTCGACGACGATCGACGAGCCCTGGATGCCGACGTCGTGGTTCGATCGCACGTCGCCGGCGATCCTGATGCTCGCCGCATCGACCACGAGCTCGGCCGGGCACTCGTCGGACCCGACGGCGAAGACGGCATGGGTCGGCGTCGTGGGGAGATCGCCCGGCTGGTCATCGACCAAGTCACAGGCGTTGGTGGAGCCCGGAGTACCCAGATCGCCGTTGCCCTGATCCGTCACCGACGCGCACCAGTTCGCACCGATCGCTCCGTCGAGGTCGGGTGCTCGCAGCGCCATCGACGCTCCCGGCACGAGTGGGAAGCCGTTGGTCTCGGTCCACACCACGCGGTCGACGACTCGGAGCGAGCGATCGAGCAAGGTGAGCTCGTCGGATCCGTTGTCGAGGTGGATCTCCACCCCGTACACGGCGTCGACCTCGACGCCGCCGTTCAGCACGGGGCCGTTGCGACCGGCCACCAGGTAGCCCCCCGGGTCGATGACCAGCGGCGCCTCGGCGTCGAACCGGAACGTGTTGGACCGGTCGTCCCGCAGCGTCCATCCACTGATGTCGACCGGCGTGGTGCTGCGATTGTGGAGCTCGATCCATTCCCCGCGGGCGTCGACGACGGCGGCGGGGTCACGGTGGATCTCGTTGATGACGATGGCGCCGCGATCGAGCGGCGTGCAGTCGTTGGTGCCACCCGGCGTGCCGCGATCGCCGGCCCCGTACTGGGTCGCCGTGACGCACCACGAGATCCCGTCGGGTGCGAGCGCCATGCTCGCACCTCGTGGGGCGGGCATCACGCCAGAGGTGTCCCATGCGACCCGGTCGACCTGGCGACCGTACTGATCGGTCACCCGAACACTGTCGCGATCGTTCAGCAGCACCATCGCGGCCCCGGTCACGATGTCCGCCTCGACGCCGCCGTTGATCACCGGATCGCCGTTGCGGGCGACGACGACGACGCCACCGGCCGGCACGGTCGCCGACGTCCGGACCCGGAAGAAGTCGGAGCCGTCGTCGGTGACGGTCCAGTTGCGAAGGTCGATGGGCTCGGCGGTCGGGTTGTGGAGCTCGACCCACTCACCCTCGGCATCAGCGACGGCGGCCGGCCGACGCATCACCTCACTGATGCGGAGCGGCACGACGGGCTCGGGTTCGGGACACGACCCCGGCACACCCGGTGTCCCGAGATCACCCTCCTCGCCCGGACCGAACAGCGCCTCGCCGAGACACCAGTTCGCGCCGAGCGCGTTGTCGACGTCGATCGAGCGCAGCTCGATCGAGCTTCCCGGTTCGTGGGGGAAGCCGCGATCGCTCGACCAGCGAACCCGATCGACGAGCCGACCGTCCGGCGAGACGATCTCGAGTCGCGACGTGATGTTGTAGAGCGGCAGGGAGGTTCCGTAGACGTAATCGGCCGGCACTGCGCCGTTCAGCGAGGGATCGCCCTCGGCAGCGAGCACGGCGACGCCGCCGGGTTCGATCGTGAGCGCATCGATCACGTGCCCGGTGAAGTACGAGCGGAGGCGGTAGCCGTCGAGCACGGCCGGGTGCTCACCGACGTTGGAGAGCTCGAACCATTCGCCCGATCGCTCGGATTCGGCATGCTCCGGATCGAACATGATCTCGGTGATGACCACGTCGGGCGCTCGCTCGATCGCACAACCATCGGGTTCCCCCGGTGTTCCGAGGTCGCCGTCGGCCCAGCGGACGGTCGCTGTGCACCAGTTCGACCCGTCTTCGTTGTCGAGCGCCGGATCGGCAAGCACCATCGACGCGCCGTTCGGATCGGGGAACGTGAGCCCGTCGTCCCAGCGGACCCTGTCGACGAGGACCCCGTCGGCGTCGTTGATCAAGAGCTCGTCGTCGGCGTCGAACAACCGCATCGCGTCGCCGTAGACGTGATCGACCTCCACGCCACCGTTGAGCGTCGGGTCGTCGGTCACGCCGAACACGACGCGGTCACCGGCACCGACCACGAGTGGCGTCTCGACACGGAACGACTCGCCGCGTTCGTCCTGGATGGTGAAGCCATGCAGGGCGGCCGGCGACGCACCGACGTTGGTCAGCTCGAACCACTCCCCCACGAAGTCCGACGTCGCACGCGGGTTGTTCATCACCTCGGAGATGACGACCTGCGACGACGACCACGAGCACGTGTTGGGCCGTCCCGGACTCGCGAGATCGCCGTCGCGCAGGGTCGTCGTCGACAGACACCACGATCGCGGGTCGCTGTTGTCGGCCGCGTCGTCATCGAGCGCCAGCGAACGTCCGGCCGCCGTCGACCATCCGCCCGTCGAGAAGTCGACGAAGTCGACGAGCGCACCATCGCCGTCCCGCAGGATGACCCGATCACCGCTGTTGAGGAGCACGATCGCGTCGCCGTACACCTCGTCGGCGACGATGCCGCCGTTTCGCTCGTACTCACCGAATCGCGCGAGCACCGCGAGACCGCCCGGCTCGATCCGCAAGCTCCTGATCTCGTACTGGTCGTACTGCTCGTCGCCGATCGTCCAACCAGCGAGATCGATCGAACGATTGGTCGGGTTGTGGAGCTCGATGAACTCACCTCGAGAGTCGGGGACCGCGTCAGGATCGACGAAGAGCTCGGTGATGACGATGTCGCCGGTCTCGTCGCCGGTCGGGATCTCGTCCCAGGCCGAGACCGGTGCCGACGCGACGAACGCGAGCGAGATCGTCACCGTCGCCGCGATGCCCGCCGAGCCGGCGCGGCGCACAGGTGTCGACTCGAACAGCACGGATGCTCCATCGACCGGGTGCAGCATCGACTTGAACCGCACGTGGTCGAGAGCGGCAAGAACCGATCAAGGCCCACGCCTCGCCCGCCGATGATCGATCCGTGCCTCTCATCGTGATCGCCGGCATCGTCGTCGGGTTCGCGCTCATCCTCCGATGGAGACTCGAGACCCTGGCTCATCGACGCCGGGTCGACGCTCTCGCCTGGCGGATCCACGTCAACGGGATCCGCGGCAAGTCGACGGTGTCCCGGATCATCGCCGGCATGCTCCGGGAGCACGGGTTGGTCACCGTGGCCAAGTCGACGGGGACCTTCGCCGCGGTCATCAACCGTGACGGCGTCGACGAGCCGATCAAGCGCAAAGGTCCAGCGACGATCCTCGAGCAGATCGAGATCTGCAAGCAGTACGTCGTCGACGACGTCGACGCGCTCGTGATCGAGTGCATGGCGCTGAAGCCCGAGTACCAGGACGTCTCGGAACGAATGATCGTCCGCTCGAACATCGGGGTGATCACGAACGTCCGCGAGGACCACCAGGACGTGATGGGCGAGACCCTCCCGGAGATCGCGCGATCGCTACTGTCGACGTGTCCCGTCAACGGCACCCTGATCACCTCCGAGCAGAACCCGGAGATCTTGGCGATCATGCGCGAGGTCGCCGACGAGCGAGGTTCGGAGTTGATCGTCGCTGACCCCGAGCGGGTGACCGATGAGGAGATCGCAGCGTTCGACTACATCGCGTTCAAGGAGAACGTCACGATCGCGCTCTCGGTCGCCGACCTGATCGGTATCCCGCACGACGTCGCGGTCCGCGGCATGGTCACCGCTCCGCCCGATCCTGGGGTGCTCCGCATGAAGGAGCTTCGGATCGGCCACAAGCGAGTCACCTGGGCGAACTTGTTCGCCGTCAACGACCGCGAGTCGATGATCGCGGCGATGGTGAAGCTCGATCCATACATCACCGGTGCCACGACGGTCGTCGGGATCCTCAACAACCGGTCCGACCGGGAGCGCCGGGCCATCCAGTTCGCCGACGTGGCGGTGCACGACCTCACGTTCGATCGTCTGGTCACCTTCGGCGCGTACGAGGGACTGGTCACCGACCGACTCCGCAAGAACGGGTACGACGCGGCCCACATCCTCAACCTCGGCGACGAGAGCGGGGTCGGGCAGGACGAGATCATCGACCGGATGATCCTCCGCCAACCCACCGATCACGTCCTCGTCGTCGGCTTCGTCAACATCCACACCCACCAGGCCGAGGAGATGCTCGACTACTTCGAGCACACGGCCGAACCCTGGCTCCGGGAGCCAGCGGGCTGATGCACGCCTACCTGTTGTCGTCCGAGTGGGTGCGATTCGCGTTCGTGCTCGGCATCGCCGTCTCGATGGTGATGTACGAGAAACGTCATCTGACGACCGGGTCGATCGTGGTCCCGGGGTACATCGCGGTCTTCATCCTCCACCCGCTCGTGATCGTCGCGACGTTCGTCAACGCGCTGGCCACCTTCGCGTTCGTGAACCACTTCCTCCGGCGGTACGTCCTGCTGTACGGCCGGACCAAGTTCACCATCTTGGCGGTGACGTCGACGGCGATCCAGACCGTGATGCTCCACGCCACGCCATCGGGTCCCTGGCTGTGGGAATCCGACGTGCCGCTGTTCGTCGGCGTGGGCTACATCGTGCCGGCGCTCATCGCACACGACATGGCGCGGCAGGGCATCCGCAAGACGACCACGTCCGTGTTGGCCGCCGGGGCGATCGTCGCGACGCCGATCGCTCTGGCGATCGCGTTCGAGATCCCGGGCGTGAACGAGCTCGCCCCGATCGAGGGGTACGGCCAGATCGCGATCGCCGCTCGCTGGATACCCGTCGCGATGGCGCTGGCCGTCGTGGGATCGTGGGCGGTCGCACGCAACTACGGGCTTCGCAGCGGCGGTTTCGTCGGGGCCGCCTTCGCCGGCATGTTCATGGGCAATCCGACGCAGGTCGCGATCGCGCTCGGGATCGCTGCGATCACCTGGCTGCTCGTCACCGGGATCCTGATGCGTCACATGATCCTGTTCGGCCGGCGCAAGTTCTCGTCGATGCTGATCATCTCGTCGATGCTGTCGTGGTGGTCGCTCTGGATCGGCGACAACCTGTTCGGCCCGACGTGGCAGCAGAACTACGGCGTCGGATCGTTGGCGCTCACCCCCCTGCTGCTCCCCGGACTGCTCGCGAACGACGCCCAGCGAACGTCACCGCGGCGGGTTCTCGCCGGGCTGGCCCTGGTCGCCAGCTTCACGGTCTCGACGACGTGGTGGGTTCAGACCACCGTCGAGACCTCGACGCTCGACCTCGGCTGGAAGGTGCTCGCCGCGACGACGGCGATGTTCCTGTTCAAGCCCCAACTGGCCACCCTCTGGCATCTCACCCTCACTCGCACGCCGTTCGACGGCGAGCTCGTCTCCCGCTTGCTCGGACGGCTCCAGACGATCGGCCGGACGGCACCGGTGTTCGCGCTGTCGGAGGGTGAGCTGGCGTTCGCGGCGGTGCCGGACCACGGGTCGTTGTCGGCGACACCGTGGGAGGACTGGCGTGTCCGACACCCCGACGTGGCCGATGCAGCCGAACGCTGGCTCGACGAGCAGCTGCAGCGCGTCCGACAGGCTGTCCCCTCGCCCGCTGCGATCGTCGGTGACCTCGATCGGGCGACGGCGTCGATCCTTGCGGCATCGCTGCGCTCGCTGCGGAGCGCCCACATGCTCCACGACCAGGATCAGCCGACGCCGTCGGCCCTACGACGTCGCACCCCGTTCGACGCCGGCTCGCTGATCGACACGATCTCCGGGTCGCCCGCCGCCCTCCGAGAGACGAGTCCGGGGGTCCCTGACATCGCGGAGCCCACGCACCGGCACCCTGAGCAGGTCCGCTCGTGAGCATCGTGCCAACTCTCGTCCGTCGTCGGCTGGTCGCCGCAATGGCGGCACTCTCGCTGGCGAGCGCCTCGTGCGCGTTCGGACCGCAGGACACCGAGAGCGGGCCACCCACCGAGACGGTGTACCTCAACATCGTCGACGAGCGCGGTGCTCCCGTGACCGACGCCGAGGTCGAGCTGATCGACACCCATGGGTGGCCGAGGATCACGGAGCACCGCACCGACCACGACGGCGTCGCCCGGCTCTCCTTGTCGGACCCGGTCGTGGCCGTCGTGACCGCCGAGGGACGGCTCGACGAACCCGTCGTGGTCGGTCCCGACGACAACGGTCTCACGATCACGCTCTGGGACCGCGTCGACGCGGAGGGACGCAGTCGCGTCTCGATGCACTTCGGCGGGGACGTGATGCTCGGCCGGCGGTACCTCGACCCGAATCGGCCGACGGCGTGGGCGCATGACCAGGTGTCGGCTCGGCGTCTGGTACGTCACCTCGCGCCGTTGTCGCGACGCGCCGACTGGACCGTCGTCAACCTCGAGACCGTGCTCGGCGACCTGCCCGACGATCTCGCGCTGACTGCGAAGCGCTTCCTGCTCCAGTCGGCACCGTTCACGACCGACGCGCTCGACGAGCTCGGTGTCGACGTCGTCGCCCTCGGCAACAACCACGCCTACGATTGGGGTGACGAGGGGCTCGTCGCGACCTTCGACCTGCTCGACGGCGCCGGGATCGGCCATGTCGGCGCCGGGTTCACCCGCGAGGAGGCCATCCGCGGTCGTCTCGACGACGTCGGCGGCGTCACGGTCGGGACGATCTCGGTCACCACGGTGAACGGCGACTACGTGAACGACCGGCTTCCCGACGGCGCCGACCCGGTCCCCGAGGAACTCACCGAGACCGACGCATGGCTCTACGAGCCTCGCCGGTTCGGCTTCACGGGCCACGGCGTGACGATCCCCGTCGCCGAGCGACGCATCGGCGACGCCTGGCGACGTTTCACCGCGGTCGAGGACGAACTCGGTCCGGCCATCACGGGCCAGCTGTGGGCGGCACTCACCGAGGTGTATCCCGAGCTGCAGGACTGGGTCGCACGCCGAGGGCACGGTGGTGCGGCGCCGTATCGGGCGGAAGACGTCGATGACGAGATCACCAGGTTGCGCTCCGAGGGTGCCGACCTCGTCGTGCTGCAGCTTCACGGAGGATTCCAGTTCGCCGAAGTGGCGAGCACCTTCGTCCGCCAGGTGACCCACCGAGCGATCGATGCTGGTGCCGATATCGTCGTCGGGCACCATCCTCACGTGCTCCAGGGTGTCGAGTGGTACGGCGACGGTCTGATCGTCCACAGCCTCGGCAACCTCGTCTTCGACCAGGACTTCCTGTCCACCTTCTCGAGCGCTCTGCTGCGGGTGGTCACCGACGGGGAGCAGATCCTCGAGGCCCGGATCCTCCCGGTGATGGTCGACCGCTACCGCCCGAAGCCGGTTGCGGGTCGGTCGGCCGACTCGATCCTCCGGCTGATCGACGAGCGCACCGCTCTGAGCGCGGTCAGCGAACGCGTCGACGGGGCCAGAGTCGGCGCCGTGATCGCCGACTTGGACCGGTCGGCGACATCGATCCGTCGCGAGGGCAACACCGGGGTGATCGAGCGCGACCGCCACACCGAGCGGTGGCACGCAGTGCTCGATGCCGGCGAGGTCGTCGACCTGCCCGAGTGTGCGCTCGTCCGGAGCGACCTGCTGGCCGACGGTGTCACGCTCGGCGTCGACCGACTCGGATGGGGGCACTTCGACCACGACGCCGTGCGCGGTGTGACGAGGAGCGACGACGGCCCGGACCGTCGGCTGCCGCTGGCTTGGAGAGTGCCGGGTGACGCCGCTCGTTGGAGCATCACCGCCGGATCGACGCGAGCGTTGTCCGACCGGGCGTTGCGAATCGAGACCGACCCGAACACGACGTCGACGATCTGGCTCCTTGCCAATCTCGACCTCGCTGGGCATCGGCACTTCGACCCCGACGGCTCGACGCTCGACGCGTCGGCAGAGCTCCAGGTGGTGATGTCGGTCCGCCGGGATCGGAGCGAGCCCCCGGTGCTGCGCTTCGTGACCTTCGCGTTCGACGACACCGACCCGACGACGGCCCCGACGACAGAACGGCTGCGCACGGTGGAGCTGGCGATCGACGTCCCCGACGACGGCCGTTGGCACGAGGTCGTCCTCGATCTGCCAGCTGAGCTGCTCGAGCCCGATGCTGAGGGGCGGGTGGCCAACAAGGCCAACCTGCTCGTCGATGCCCCGCCGGCCGTGCTCGGCATCGTCGACCTCGACGACGTCCGAGTCGTCGAATGGCGCGGTCGCACCGGTTCGGAGATCCCGGTGTGGGTCGCGGCCGATCTCGTCCGCGCCGAGTCGAGCGGCCGGATCGAGCTCACGATGAGCAGCTGCTGAGATCGCTGCCGCAGATTTGGAGAGCAGGCGTCAACGGGGGCGGGTGCCGGCGAAGGCGGCGTGGAGCATCTCGCGGATGCTCGCTTCGTCGGGTGGTCGGACGTTGGCCGATGCCTCCTCGACGACCCGGCGGGCGGCCTCGTCGATGCCGTCCTCGGGCATGCCGATCTCGCGCAGGCTGGTGGGGGCGCCGATGTCGTGGGCGAGGTCGTGCAGTGCGCCGGCGACGTCGTCGGTGCCGAGTGCCTCACCCATCCGCGCCATCAGCTCGGGGATGGCGAGAGCGTTGTAGGCCACGGCATGGCCGAGCACGACGGCGTTCATGTCGCCGTGGTTGAGGTCGAACATCCCGCCGAGGACGTGGCACGTCTTGTGGTGGAGCGCCGTGCCCCCGGTCGCGAGTGCGACCCCGGCGAGGTAGGCACCGTAGAGCGCGTCGGTGCGGGCGTCGAGGTCGGCGGGCGATCCACACACCCGCGGCAGGCTGCGATGCAAGGCCCGGATGCCCTCGAGCGCGATCGCCGAGATCACGGGGTTGGCGCCCGGCCCGTAGAGTGCCTCGACGCAGTGGGCGAGCGCGTTCATGCCGGACGGACCGGCGATGCGCGGCGGCAGGCTCAGCGTGAGCTCGGGGTCGTAGACGACGACCTCGGGCTTGACGCGATCGCTCTTGCCGGTGCGCTTGTGCCCACCGAGGGTGAGGCCGTAGATCGTGGTCATCTCGGAGCCGGCGTACGTGGTCGGCAGGGCGATCTGGTGGACGTCGACCTCGAGCGCGATCGCCTTGCCGAACCCGGTTGCCGACCCGCCGCCGATCGTGACGACGGTGTCGGCGTCGAGCTCGCGCGTGAGCTCGACCGCAGCCGCGGCCTTGACGACCGGGACGTGCTGGACGACATCGCTGAAGCGGCCGACCACGAGATCGCCCAACACCCCGACCACGTCCGCGGCGAGCTCGTCCTCGTCGGTGCTCGCCACCAGCAAGATCCGCTCCGCCCCGAGCGTGCGAGCCTCGTCGGCCAACCGGCGCCGCGATCCGGGCCCGAACACGACCCGGCCCGGGATCGCGTCGTAGGTGAACGGGGTGACCGTCATCAGGCCGCCTTCAGGTCGCGCATCATGCGCAGCTCGTCGGCGGTCGGTTGCTCGGTCTCGGTGACGTCGTCGGCGACGGCGAGCTCCCAGCCGGTCGCTTCGCGGACCTGATCGACCGTGACGCCGGGATGCACGCTCGTGAGCGTGAGCTCCTTCGACACCGGATCCGGACGGAGGATGCCGAGGTCGGTGATGACCTCGGACGGGCCGGCCCCACGCAACCCGAGGCGCTCGCGGTGGTCGCCACCGTGACCGTGGCCGAGCGAAGTGATGAAGTCGAGCTCGGCGACG
>DATHUU010000159.1:0-2326 GCA_035461925.1 Ilumatobacter sp. | reverse complement strand
CGTCGGTGGGGTCGCGTGGTGTGGGGTGAGGTCGGGCGAGCGTCGAAGCGCAGCGGAGACGGCGAGCTCGACAGGCGGAGCCCGTCGGTGGGGTGGCGTGGTGTGGGGTGAGGTCGGGCGAGCGTCAGCGAGCTCGGCAGGCGGAGCCCGTCATGAATGGTTGAAGGCGACGCCGATGGTGCCCCGGCCGGCGTGGGCGCCGATGACGGGTCCGATCTCGCCGATGACGATCTCGCCGGCGTAGTAGGGCCGGAGCATGTCGACGAACTGGTCGACGTCGCTGCAGTCGGCGTGGAGGACCGCGAGGTCGTGGACCGAATCGCCGTACTCGCGCACCTTGTCGACGAGGAACTTGAGGGCCTTCGACCGGGTTCGCTGCTTGCCGCCTTCCTCGACCGCGCCGTCGACCACCTCGATGATCGGCTTGATCGCCAGCGCGGTGGCCAGGAACGCCTTGGCGTTGCCGATGCGGCCGCCCTTCTTCAGGTTCTCGAGCGTGTCGAGCGCACCGAACACCTTCGTGCGGGCCGCGAGGTCGCGGGCGAGCGCCTCGACCTCGTCGAGCGACCCGCCGTCGGCGGCGCGGCGCGCGGCAGCGAGAGCGATCGTTCCGACACCGAGGCTGACACTGCGGGTGTCGACCACACGCACCGGGACGACATCGGCGACCGAGCGTGCTGCCAGCTCGGCGCTCTGCATCGTCGCCGACAGTGCGCCCGAGAGCGACACGACGACGATGCCGGTGGCGCCGTCGTCGGCGAGCCGGCGGTACGCCTGCTCGAACTGGCCGGGTGCGGGCGCGGCGGTCTCGGGCAGGGTGTCCTGGCGGGCGCAGCGGGCCCAGAACTCGGAGGTCGTCAGCTGCTCACGGTCGATGAGCTCCTCGTCGCCGAACCGGATCGAGAGCGGCACCACGACGATGCCGTGCTCATGGACGGCGGCCTCCGGGAGGTCGCAGGAGGAGTCGGTGACGATGCGGATGCTCACGGGTCCGCGAGCCTAGTCCCCGTGGGGCCGGTCGCCCGCGGGGCCGGGATGACGCGGGTGCGGCTCGGCTGGTCGTTCGGCTGGTCGTTCCCGTGGCGGTTCGGGGCGTGGTGGCGGGTCAGCGGCGATCGCGGCCTCGGCGGCGTCGGGGGAGCGGTCGCTCGCCAGCTCGTGATCGTCCCGGTCGCCGCCGTTGCCGTTCGTCCCACCGGCCGGATGACGCTCCTGTGCGGCCGCGAGCTCGACGCTGATGCGTTCGCGCCGGCGGCGACGGAAGTAGGTGAACCACCAGGTCACGAGGACCAGCGCGGCACCGACCGTGACGACGCGTCCGAGGCCGGTGAGGGAGTTGACGCGTGCGGTGAGCGATATCGGCTCCAGCAGTGGGTTGCCGGCCGGGGTGAAGATCTCGACGTTCACCGGGAACATGCCGTTGGACCGGGCGGTGACCGGGATGGGCACATCGGTCGTCGCGTTGGGGTCGAGCACCGCGATGACGTCACCTTCGGGGAACGTGAGCTGATCGGCGTCGGCGCGGACGAGGACGCGGAGCGGGGTCTCCCCTCGGTTCTCGATGCGGAGGGGGATCGCCGACTCGCTGCCGGCCAATGTGAAGGTGAAGGGGTCAGGTTGCTGTACCGCAGCGCGGACGTCGTCGAGCTCGGTGGTGACCTGTTCGATCCGCTCGGCGGACGAGGCGTCGGTGACGGCGGTCGACAGCGCGACCCGGATCCTGGCTTCCCATTCGCCGGGGCGCGGATCGTCGTCGGGGAGCATCGACGCGACGTCGGCGATCCCGAGTCGGGTGCCGCCGACGGCGAGAACTCGGTCGTCGATGGACTGCGAGGGTCGACGGTCGAGCTCCACGGTGAACTCGACGCCGTCGATGAAGAACGAGTTGGTCGCCTCCTCGACGAGGTCGGGCGAGGTGAAGCCGAACTCGGGGTGCTCGGCGACGAACTGTTCGAGGATGCGCAGGACGGCGACGTCGGGCACGCCGAGCTCTGGTGTCGTCAACGCGAAGCTCCGCAGATCGGGTCCGAGCTCGTATCGCGTCGCTGCCGTGACCGCCATGAGGTGGACGGCGCGCTCGATCGCAGGGTCGGGGCCGGGCTCGAGGAGTGCGGTGACCGGATCGGTGACGAGGAGGTGGGCGGTGGTGTCGTCGTCGACGAACCCGCTCACGAGGAGGGAGGTGTCGGTGAGCGACGGCAGGCTGCCGTTCCAGGTCGTGTAGCGCTCGAAGGGGACGAGGAACAGGTTGGCGCCGCCGCTCTGGACGAGCTCGGCTCCATCGCCGGTGAGGCGGTCGGCGACCGGCCACGCGCTCTTGGTCACT
>DATHUU010000158.1:0-10498 GCA_035461925.1 Ilumatobacter sp. | reverse complement strand
GGACCGAGTCGTCGGCCCCGTCGAGGAACGCCGGGCGGAGATCGGCGCCGCGCAGCGCGAACAGCGACTGGTATCGCTCGTTGCTCATCTCGTCGATGTGTCGACGCAGCGCGTCGCCACCGTCGCGCGCGAACGCCGCCTGGAGCAGGCTGCCGTACTTCGCCTCGACGACGTGCCAGCCGGAGCCGTCGAAGAACTCCATCAGCTTCTTGATCTTCTGACCGGGGATGACACGGTCGAGGCTCTGGCGGTTGGCGTCGACGACCCACATGACGTTGCCCAGCCCGTCGAGCGCGGCGTCGGCGATCGCCTCCCAGACGTTCCCCTCGTCGAGCTCTGCGTCGCCGACGAGCGAGATGAACCGCGCCGGCTCCCCGGCGCCACCGTGCGCCTCGATGTAGCGGCGCGTCATCGCCGCGAACAGCGGGGCCACGACACCCAGGCCGACCGAACCGGTGGAGAAGTCGGCCACGTCGGGGTCCTTGGTGCGGCTCGGGTAGCTCTGCAGCCCATCGCGCTCGCGCAGCCGAGTGAGGTACGACCGGTCGAGCTCGCCCTGCAGGTACTTGATCGCGTGGAACACCGGCGACGCGTGCGGCTTGACCGCGACCTTGTCGGCGCCGCCGATGTGGCCGAACCAGAGCGCGGTCATGATCCCGACCATCGATGCGCTCGACGCCATGTGGCCGCCCACCTTGACCGCGAACTCGGCGTCGCGCCCGCCAGGTGCCGGGGCGGCCACCCGCTCACGATTGGCGTGATCGACCATCCGCACCGCGAGCCACAGTACGCGTCGCTGGATCGCGTCGAGGACGTCCAGATCCACCTCCGCCCGGCCGTCCACCGGCGACAGCGTGCTCACCCTCGGCACCCTACTGGGGCGCTGGTCGCCGGCGCCGACCCGGTCAGCCGGGACCCGATCAGACGGCGTCGAGGGCCCGGGTGAGGTCGGCGACCAGGTCGTCGGGGTGCTCGATGCCGACCGACAGCCGCACCAGGCCCTCGGTCACCCGCTGGTGTTCGCGGAGCTCGGGCGGGACGTCGGCGTGGGTCATCGACGCCGGGTGCTGAGCCAGGGACTCGGTCGAGCCGAGGCTCACCGCGAGGTGCACGATCTGCAGCGCGTCGAGGAACCGGAACGCGCCACACTCGTCCGTGTCGAGCCAGATCGAGATCATCGCACCCGGTCCGGTGCACTGCCGTTCGTACACCTCGTATCCGTCGTCGCCGGGCCGGAGGTGTCCGAGGTAGCCGACCTCGGCGACCTTCGGATGGTCGCGCAAGAAGTCGGCCACGATGCGTGCGTTGCGTTCCTGGGCCTCCATCCGGATCTTGAGCGTCTCGAGGCTCCGGAGCAGCAGCCAGGCCGTGAACGGCGCCGCCACCGAGCCGTAGAACGTGCGCATCGCCCGGATCCGATCGAGATACCGGGCCGAACCGATCGCGAGCCCGGCGATCACGTCGCTGTGGCCACCGATGTACTTCGTCGCCGAATACAGCACGATGTCCGCGCCGTGGTCGAGCGGCTTCTGCCACACCGGCCCGAGATAGGTGTTGTCGACCACCACCGGGACCTTGCGCTCACCTCCGCAGCGGCCCGCGACCCGCACGCAGGCCTCGATGTCGCACAGCGAGTTCGTCGGGTTGGCGGGGCTCTCCAGGAAGATCATCGCGACCCGGTCACGGCCCGTCCGCTCGACGAGCTCCTCCAGATCCTCCTCCGCGATGTCCGCGTCGAAGTCGATCCCCTCGATCCCGAACTCCGGCAGGACCGAGCGGATGAGATGGTCCGTGCCGCCGTACAGCGGGCCACTGTGCAACAGGACGTCCCCAGGCCGCAGCAGCGTCAACAACGTGGTCGAGATCGCGGCCATGCCGCTCTCGAACGCCGCGGCCCGCTCGCCACCGTCCCACAGCTTCACGCGCTCCTCCAGGATCTCGACGTCGGGGTTGTTGAGCCGGCTGTAGATCAGCCCGATCGCCTCACCGGGAGCCCGGTCGGCCATGCCGTAGGCGACCTCGAAGAAGTGCTTGCCCTCGGCGGCGGTCCGGAACACGAAGGTGGAGGACTGGAAGATCGGCGGCTTCAACGCTCCTTCCGACCATTCGGGCCGGTACCCGTACCCGAGCATCGCGGTCTCGGGATGATCGACCTCGGGGTGATCCACCCTCGGGAGTCGGCTGAGCGGATGTCGTTCGCTGGATCGGTCGACGGCCATGGCTCGATTGTCCGCCCCATGCCGCGCCGGCGACATGGCCAGAGGACCCGACCCGCCCGGTGCCTGCGGTCAGGGCCGTTCGGTCGTGCTCGGTGCGACGGCCGTCGGCGCGCCGAGCAACGTCCGGAGCACCTCGTACCGAGTCTCCTGCGGGCGCCGACCGAGCGCCCACCAGATCAGTCCGGAGATCGCGACCAGCGTGATGATGGCCCCGTAGCCGAGCGACCACTCGAGCCCGACGCGGTCACCGACGATGCCCGTGATCGGTCCACCGATCGGGTAGGAGCCGAGGAACGCCACGGCCGTCAGGGCCAGGATGCGCCCCCGCATGTCGGGCGGGCACTCTTGCTGGGTGATCGCGTTCATGCTGGACACGAAGCCGGCCCCGCCCAGGCCCACGAGCGGCGCCACGAGCATCGCCAGGAGCGCCGTCGGCGACCATGCCAACGCCAGTCCTGCGAGCCCGAGCACCAGCCCGTTGCCGACCATCCAGCGGAGGGTCACGCGCTCACGGCCGGCCGTGGCCAGGGAGCCGAGCATGCTCCCGACGCTGTTCGCAGTGAGCACCCACCCGTACCAGGCCTCGCCACCCCAGATCTCGTTCGCCATGCGGGGCAGGGAGACGTTGTAGTTGAAACCGAACGTGGAGACGACGGTGAACACGATGAACGTGGCCCACATCAACGGCGTCCGCCGGACGTAGCGGAGCGCATCGCGGACCGGGGTGCCGCCGCGGGGTGCCCGCGGCGGCGGGTGCAGCTTCGACCGGTCGATGAACCCGAGCGACAGCAGGATCGCCGCGAACGACAACGCATTGAGCGAGAACAACCACGCCGTGCCCAAGCTGCCGATCAAGAGCGCGGTGATGGCGGGTCCGAAGATGCGCGAGCCGGTCATCACCGCGGTGTTCAGCGACACTGCGCTGGCGATCTGCTCCTCGGGCACGAGCTCGGTGACGAACCCTCGCCGCGCCGGGTTGTCGAGTGCACTCACGATCCCGAGGACGAGGGTGAGTGCGTAGACCACCTCGATCGTCAAGTGGCCGGTGATGTCGAGCAGCGCGAGCGCAACCGCCTGCACCGCCAGGCCACCCTGGGTGAGGATCGCCATGCGTCGCTTGTCGACGCGGTCGGCGACGGCGCCGGCCCACGCACCGAGGAACAGCATCGGGGCGAACTGCAGCGCGGCGAGGATGCCGATCGCCGTGGTCTTGCCGGTGAGCCGGTCGACGACGATCGCGACCGCGGTGAACTGCACCCAGGTCCCGATGTTCGAGATCATCAGGCCGGAGAAGAACAGCTGGGCGTTCCGGTTCCCTCGGACGGATCGGAACGTGGACGCCATCGACGACCATCCTGCCCGGGGAGCGCGGCCGGCGGACAACCCGACGACGTCGACGGCTCAGATGAGACCGTGCGACTGGCCCGCTGCGACCGCCTGGGCCCGCGTGTGGGCGTCGAGCTTCCGGTACAGCCCCTTCAGGCTCGCCTTCACGGTGTTGACCGAGAGGTACATCCGTTCCCCCATCTCGGCGTAGGAGAGGTGGGTCGGGAGCAGCTCGAGCAACGAGAGCTCCCGCGGCGTCAGTCGCGGACCGTCGTCCGCCCGGTCGTCGTCACGGGTGCCCGTCGCCACGTCGATCGCTGCAAGGAGCTGCGGATGCAAGAGGTCGAGGGGCGCCGTCCGGAGCGTTCGCTCGGCGCGCCGACCCAGGTGCAGGAACGGCAGCACCCACCCGGACTCGCCACACGCCGTCAGCAGCTCGACGAGCTCGGGCGAGGGGGTCGTCCCGCGGGCTCGCGTGGCGAGGATCGCGTCCGCACGGAGGCGGTGCAGGGCCGGCCACGTCGACCGCTCGGCGAGCACCGTGGCGACCTGGGCGTCGGAGAGCTGAGCGAATCGCGAGCGGAGGAGCTGACGTGCCGAGCCGGGAGGGAGCTGCTCGGCCAGCGTGGCGGCGAGATCGAGACGACCGAGCACGATCGCCGCCTCGGCGGCGAGGTGAACGAGCCGCCCCGCGTAGCCACCTGTCGGGGCGAGGAGGGTGGCGAGGCGGGTCTCGTCGGCGATGCGGAGCGCGCCCGCCGCATCACCGACCGCGAGCGCGAGACTGCCCGCGAGGTACGCCGCCTGGGCTCGGTTCCACCGGCACGGGATCGCGGAGGCGACCGCCTCGGCGCGTTCGGTGAGGTGTCGCGTGCCGGCGACGTCTCCTCGGGTCAGTCGGCACCAACCGGCCGTGATCAGCGCATCGATGGCCCAGTGGTGGGCGTCGACGTGGTGCTCGTCGAGCCACGCCACCGCTCGTTCGCTCAATTGCGTGGCCAGGTCGAGATCGCCTTCGAGCCAGGCGTTCCACGCCCGCAGCGCCGGGATCGTGACGTCGGCGACGATCGGCGGACCCTCGAACGTGGCGACCCGCTCGACCCAGTCCCGCGCCGACGGGTGCCGAGCCGCGATGAGCGCCCGCGTGGCGACGAACGCCATGTGGGTGTCGAGCTGTGTCCGCGTGTGTGGGGTCGGCCGCGGCAACGTCGCGACCAGGGCGACCGCCGTCTCGAGATCGCAATCGAACATCGCGATGGTGCACTCGAGTTGGCGGACACGGAGGTCGAGCTCGCTCCGCGACGCGCTCCCGGGAGCGAGGTCGTCGACGAGCTGAGCGGCGCGCGAGCACCAGCGCTGGGCCGCCTCCGTGCCGTCTCCCCAGGCTGCGATCAGTCCGAGCTCGAGCGCGAGCTCGATCCGGTCGACCTGACCGACCGCGGGGAGCTGTGCGGCCAGCGTCTGGAGCGACACGAGGTCGCCGCGGTCGACGACGTCGACCGCGGCGTCGACCAACAGCGCGCGGGCCCGGCCGACCTCCCCGATGGCGGCGAGGTGTCGGTATGCGGCGCGGATGTCGCCTTTCGCCTGGAACATCGTCGCCGCGGCGCGATGCAGCTCCAGCCGCCGCACCGGGTCACGCCACCCGAGCTCGGACTCCAGGAGCCGTCGGATGAGCGGATGGAAGCGCATGGCGCCCGTGTGGTGGTCGACGACCGCCAGCAGCGAGCTGTGACGCAGCAGTGACCGGATCGCCGGTGACGCACCATCGCCGAACAGCTCGAGGCACATCGCCGGGTCGAGCTCGTCGAGGACGGACAGCCCGAGCGCGACGTCGCACTCCTGCTCGTCCAGCGTGGCGAGGAGTTGGGCGGCCAGCTGGGCCGCGACCGACCGCTCCGCCTCGGGCCAGGCGCCCCCGCGTCGCTCGTCGAGTGCCAAGGTCATGCCCGACCCCAAGGCCAGGCGCACCGCGAGGGGCCAACCGTCGACGACGTGGTTGAGCTCGACGATCGCGGTGTCGTCGAGATCGGCGACGCCGAGCCGTCGTGCGACCGCGACCGCCTCGTCGTCGGTCATCCGCAGCACGTCACCGCGGACTTCCGTGACCCATCCCATCGGTCGCCAGCGGCCGACGGGCAGCGGCGGATCGACCTGCGCCGTGATCACCAACCGCAGTCGGGCGTGCGCTCGATCGACGAGCAGCGCGAGGCCGTCGATCACCGACCGGGCCAGCCGATGGACCGAGCCATCCAGGACGACGAGCGCAGGCTCGGTCGCTTGCTCGAGGCGGTTGATGAGGGCGACCAGGAACATCCGATCGTCGGGTCCGCGCTCGCGCAACAGGACCATCGGCTCGTCGTCGACCTCCGGACAGACCAGCATCACCGCACCCAGCAAGTGGGTCCAGAACAAGACGGGTTCCTCGTCGAGCGCATCGACGTTCACCCACGCGACCGGCTGGTCGAGCCGGTCGATCCAGTGGCGGACGGCGACGCTCTTGCCCGAGCCCGGCATCGCAGAGACCAGCGTCAGCGGCCGGAGCGGGGTGAACTGCGTGAGCACCCGCTCGCGAACGACGTACGACTCGTCGGCGGCGATCGGCTCGAGCTTGCTCGGCACCAGCCGAACGGTCGCAACAGCCGACATGGCGTGCCAGCGTACCGACGCCGGGTGCGCGGTGCCTCGCCGAGCGCCGAGGAGCGGTCGATCGGTCTCCCCACCCGATTCGGGCGTATTGACATCGACGTCGCGCCGGCCCACGATCCGTCGCATGCGTTCCTCCCGACTCATTCCCCTGTTGGCCGCTGCGGTCGCCTCCGTCGCATCGCTCACCGCCTGCGGAGGTGACGATGACACGGCGACACCGTCGGCGGGCGACCTCGACGGTCGTACGTTCGTCGCCACGGACATCGAGGGCCACACCATCGTGGAGGGGTCGGAAGTCGTGATCTCGTTCGCGGACGGTCTCGTCGTCGTCGAAGCCGGCTGCAACTCGCAACGGGGCGACTACGACGTCGACGACGGCGTCCTCGCCGTCGGCGAGCTGGCGATGACGATGATGGCGTGCGACGAGCCCCTGATGACGCAGGACTCGCTCCTCGCCGGGATCCTCGCCGCTGGCCCCACCGTCGAGCTCGACGGCGAGGCGCTCGTGCTCCGCAACGACACGGGGACCATCACCATGAACGAACGCAGTTGATCCGACACCGAACGAGGTCGCACCAGGCTCCCTGAGCACCCGAGCAGGGTGGAGCGCCAGCACGATCGAAGCGGCTTGGATGGGTCGCGTCCAGAGAGGAGGGTGGTGGCCTTCGAGATCTTGTTGCACGGGATCCCGCCGGGTGCCGTCCGCCAGCGGATCGTCGACCTCGTGGGGCAGGATCGCGTCGTGGTCGACGGTGATCGGCTCGTGCTGACGCTGCCCGACCAACCCGCAGCGATCGGTGCGCTGGCCGCCATCAACGACCTCGGGTGCGACGTCGACGAGCTCCGCCGAGCACCCTGATCGGACGCTGCCGAACACCCGATCCGGGTGTTCGTCGTCGCGGGCGATCCGCGTAGGGTGCGGCGCATGGCCGATACCACGATCACGTACATCGTGCTCGGGGCGGTCGTGGTGCTGTTCGTCTCGAACCGGATCCCGGTCGCGGTCGTGGCCATCGCCACGTCGCTGTCGCTGTGGGCGACCGGGGTGCTCGAGCTCGACCAGGCGACAGCGGGTTTCGGTGATCCGACCGTCTTGTTCATCGCCTCGCTGTTCGTCGTCAGCGAGGCGTTGGACTCCACGGGGGTGACGGCCTGGGTCGGCCAGCAGGTGATCGACCGGGCCGGGCAGTCTCGCGCCAAGATCGTCGCCTACCTCACGATCGTGTGCGCCCTGCTCACGGCGTTCATCACGCCCAACGCCTCGGTCGCGGCGCTGGTCCCGGTCGTGATCGTCATCGCCGTCCGCGTCGGCTTTCCGACATCCCAGCTGATGATGCCGCTCGCGTTCAGCGCCCACGCCGGCTCGATGCTGGCCCTCACCGGCAGCCCGGTCAGCGTGCTGGTCTCGGACGCAGCCGACGACGCAGGCGCCGGACGATTCGGCTTCTTCGAGTTCGCGCTCGCCGGCATCCCGCTCGTCGTCGGGACGATCGCCATCCTGCTCACGCTGGGTCCGAGACTGCTCCCGACGCGTGTCCCCGACGCGCTCCCGAGCGACCTCACGTCGCTGGAGCCGACGCTGCGACGGCAGTACCGCATCGACGGCGAGCCCGGTGAACGCCTGTTCGGGCGCCGTTACGGGGTGGCCGAGCTCGTCATCCCACCACGATCGTCGTTGATCGGAGAGCGGTTCCGGCGCGGGATGACCACCGAGAGCGGCGAGCTCGAGGTCGTGGCCGTGATGCGCGACGACCGACCGGTCGGCGACGACGGTGTCGAGCTCGCGACCGGCGACGTCCTGCTCGTGCGGGGAACGTGGCCGGCCCTCAGTCGACAGATCGCGCTCGACGACGGGGTCCTCACGGTCGACCAACCCGACGCCGTCCGACGCCAGGTCGTGCCGCTCGGGGTCGGCGCCAAGGAGGCGATCCTCGTCCTCGTCGGCATGGTGGTGCTGCTCGCTACCGACGCCGTACCGCCGATGGTGGCGAGCCTGCTCGCTGCCGGGGCGGTCGTGTTGCTCGGGATCGTGCCCATCGAGCAGGCGTACCGGGCGATCTCGTGGACGACCGTCATCCTGGTCGCAGGCATGATCCCGCTGTCGACCGCGATGCGCCAGACCGGCGCGGCCGAGGAGCTGGCCGGCCGGCTGGTCGATCTGATCGGTGACTCGGGCGCGTACCCGCTCCTGATCGGTGTGTTCGTGCTCACCGCCGTGCTCGGACAGCTCATCAGCAACACGGCGACGGCCCTGATCGTCATCCCGATCGCGATCTCGGCCGCCGCGGAGATGGACATCGCTGCGGCACCCGTGCTGATGAGTCTGAACGTGGCGGCTTCGGCTGCGCTGCTGACCCCCGTCGCCACCCCGGCGAACCTCATGGTGATGGAACCCGGCGGTTACCGGTTCGGCGACTACTGGAAGGTCGGGCTCCCGATCATGCTCTGGTACTTCGTGGTGGCCGTGCTCTGGGTCCCCGTGATCTGGGGTCTCTGACGTGGACCCCCACGACGCCACCGTGCCGCGCGGCTTCGTGTCGACCGGCGAGCTGCCACCCGGCGACCGGGTGTCGGACCTGCTCCATCGAGCACACACTCGGTTCCGTGCCGTCGACGACGGCACCTGCTCGGACGTCTATCCAGCGCTCGCCCGGGTCGATCCGGCTCTGTTCGCGATCGCCGTGACGGGCGTGAGCGGCACGAGGACGTCGGTCGGTGACATCGACCGGCGGTTCACCCTGATGAGCCTCTCGAAGCCGTTCGTCCTGGCACTGGTCTGCGAGTCGATCGGCCCGGAGACGGTGCGAGAGCGCATCGGTGTGGATGCGACCGGACGACCCTTCAACTCGATCGAGGCGGTCGAGCGCTCACCGCACGGCCGGACCAACCCGATGGTGAACTCGGGAGCGATCGCCACGACCGCCCTGATCCCCTCGTCCGACCTCGACCACCGATGGGACTTCGTCGTCGACGGCCTCTCGCGCTTCGCGGGCCGTCCGCTCGATCTCGACCGTGAAGTGCTCGGGTCGGCGCTCCGGACCAACGATCGCAATCGGGCGATTGCTCGGCTGCTGCACAGCCTCGGCGCGATCACGGTCGACCCGGACGACACCGTCGAGCTGTACACGCGCCAGTGCTCGCTCGCGGTCGACGTCGACGATCTCGCCGCGATGGGTGCCACGCTCGCGAACGGCGGCACGAACCCGATCACCGGCGAGGTCGTCGTCTCACCCGTGGTGTGCCACGACGTCATGGCCGTGATGGCCACGGCCGGCATGTACGACACGTCGGGGACGTGGCTCTGGCGGGTGGGG
The DNA here is from genome assembly GCA_035461925.1 of Ilumatobacter sp. Classification (GTDB taxonomy): domain Bacteria; phylum Actinomycetota; class Acidimicrobiia; order Acidimicrobiales; family Ilumatobacteraceae; genus Ilumatobacter. Next base: position 990 of record DATHUU010000158.1, on the reverse strand, counting down.
CTCCCGGGCAAGAGCGGCATCAGCGGAGGCATCGTGACCGTCTCGCCGGGCAAGGGCGGTCTCGGGACCTTCTCGCCCCCGCTCGACCATGCCGGCAACAGCGTGCGCGGTCAGCTGGCCTCGGAGTTCCTGGCCGCCGAGCTGGGTCTCGACGTCTTCGCGACCCGGCCGGTCGATCGGCCCGCGATCACACGCTGACCGGCGAACCCGGTCCGAGCGGGATACCGAGCACCCACCACACGGTGAACAGCAGGATCCAGGCGACGGCGATGAAGAGCACGTACGGCAGCATCAGGGCGACGATGGTGCCGATGCCGGCGTCGCGCTGGTAGCGCTTCGCCACGACGACGATGAACGGCAGGTACACCATGAGCGGCGTGATGACGTTCGTCGGGGAATCGCCGATGCGGTAGGCGGCGAGCACCGTCTGCGGGGCGACACCGAGCCGCACGAAGATCGGGATGAACACGGGAGCGAAGATCGCCCACTTCGGCACCACTCCGGGGATGATGATGTTGAGGAAGATGATCACGACGATCATCCCGAGCAGGAGCGGCAGGGCGCCCAGGCCGGCCGACTCGAGCACCCCGGCGAGCTCGACGGCCGCGACGCGCGGCATGTTCGTGTAGTTGAAGTAGGCGATGAACTGGGCGATCATCAGCAACATGAAGACCAACCCCGCGAGACCGGCAAAGGTCGACGTCACACCGTCGATCACGTCGGCGCTCGACGAGATCGTCTTCGCACCGAGCCCGTAGGCGATGCCGCAGGCGAGGAAGATCAACGTGATCAGGAAGATGAGGCTCGCCATGAACGGGGTGTTGCCGATGATGTCGCCGCTCGCCGGATCCCGGAGTGGGGCACCCGAGGGCAGGGTCAGCACGAGGATGAGCACGACCATCCCGAGCAGGGTGTAGGTCGCGTACCGGAGGCCGCGAGCCTCGGCCGCGTCCTCGGCAGCCCGGTCGTGCGCGGTCTCCCCCGGGGGCA
>DATHUU010000157.1:0-7869 GCA_035461925.1 Ilumatobacter sp. | reverse complement strand
CCGACGACTCGATCGGTTCGGTCGCCGAGCGGCTCGGCGTGTCGCCGCTCGAGCTCGTGATCGACCACCTCCTCACCGCCGACGGCAACGGCATGCTCTACTCCCCGTTCTTCAACTACAGCTACGGCGACCTGAGCTTCAACTACGAGGCGCACATGCACCCGGGGACCCGCATGGGTCTCGCCGACGCCGGCGCGCACGTCCGGGTCATCTGCGACGGCGGGTGTCCGACGTTCATGCTCACGCACTGGACGCGCGACCGCACCCGCGGCCCGAAGATGCCCCTCGAGCACGTCGTGCGCCGACAGACCCGACAGACCGCCGAGCTGTACGGGCTCGGCGATCGTGGCCTGCTCGCTCCCGGCATGCGCGCCGACGTGAACGTCATCGACTACGACCGCCTGTCGTTCGGCGCGCCGAGGATGGCGTGGGACCTCCCGGGCGGCGCGCCTCGGCTGATCCAGAAGGCGACCGGGTATCGCCACACGTTCTGCGCGGGCGTCGAGACCGTGGCCGACGACGAGTTCACGGGTGCGCTGCCAGGGCGTCTGGTTCGCGGACCTCGCTGATCGACGCTTCCTGATCGACGGTCAGCAGCCGGTGACCGCCGGCGGCGTCGACAGCGTGGCACCGGTCGAGTCGATGTGGGGGGTGGTCAGGTCCGCGACCCCGCTCGTGATGGTGACCTCGGTACCCGACTCGATCTCGACGGCACCTGCCACCTGCCCGTCGACGACGACCACCGCCGACCGCGCGCCGACCACCAGGCTCACCGGGATCGAGTCGCCGTCGATCGGGAGGCGGTGCGTCCAACCGGTCACCCCGGTCGGGCGCGACTCGACGAGGACCTCGTCGCCGGCCACCGAGACGATCATCGCGGCCTCGAGGCCGTTCGCACCCGTCAGCTCCACCACCAGCGGAGCGGTCGCGTCGTTCGCCACTCGACCGTCGACGCGCACGCAGCCGTCCGGCGACGCGCTGTAGGCCGACTCCGGCAACTCCGGGATCGCCGTCCCGTCGGCCGCCGGCTCGAGGAGCCACGACGCCAGATCGCGTCGGAGGCCGAGCGTGACGGCCTCGTCGACGAACACATCGGTGAACCGCTCGTCGACCTCGGTGCGGAACGGCGTCGACGGGTCGATCGGGTTCACCGACTCGACGAAGTACGCCGTCGGGTCGGTGGCATCGAGCTCGTCGGCGAACTGCTCCCACGTCCCGGGCAGGACGTACTGCGGGCCGCTCTCGCCGAGGTAGATCTCCCCCATCAGGAACGTCTTCCAGATGTAGCGCGTCGCCGACGTCCGCTCGAGGTTCAGGTACGGCCACGGGTAGCTCGTCCAGACGAGCAGCGGGTCGCCGTCCTCCGAGACGAGATCGAGTGTGGCCCGGATCATCCGGGTGCGCCCGTCGACCCCCGCTTCGCGGCGATCGTCGAAGTCGTGTGTGCTGCGCACGACGGCGACCGTGTCGATGCCGAGGTCGAACCCCGACCGGCCACCCGCCTCGATCGTCACGTAGGCGACGAGGAGCGGGAGCAGCGCGAACGCCGGTCGGCCGCGGATCACCGGCTCGGCGAGGGATGTCAGGTCGCCGACCATGATCGCGATCATCATGATCGTCGGGACGGCGAGCACGGAGAAGTAGTGCGACGAGTAGCGCTGGCTCAACACGAGCTCGATCCATGCCCCGATCCACCAGGCGGCGACGGCGAGGTGGAGCCCCCGTGACGCGCCGGACAGACGACCGAACCGGACCACCGTCACGACCAGCCACGTCGTCAGCAGCACGATCAGCGCCGGTCGGTCGCGGTAGTACTCGACGAACTGGTCCCAGCCCAGGCCGATCTGCGAACCCAGGTCGCGGCCGGTTCCCGTGCTCATGAAGCGGGCGTGGGTCCAGTACCCGTCGACGAAGTCGCCCCACGGGCCGAGTGTGAGGTAGTAGAGCGGCGCCGCCGCGAACGCGAGCGCCGCGATGATCGGCATCGCGATCCACGCCGGCCGGCCCCACACCCGCTCGCGGCGACGCTCCCACATCGCCCACAGCAGCACGGGTGTCGCGGTGAGCGCCGCCGTCAGCAGGGTCTGCACGGCCAGCCCGGACGCCACACCGATGGCGACGACCGCCCGACGTCGCCGACGCTCGTCGGCCCAGAGCGGTCCGTAGGCCGCCACGCCGATGGTCACGGCGATGAGCGCCGTGGTGATGTTGCGTGCGTACAGCACCCCGGCGTAGTCGGCGTCGGAGATCGTCAGGTGGACGATCGCGAGCACCGCCACGCACACGCCGAGGAGCGTCGAACCTCCGACCCGCACGGTGAGCACCGCCGCCGCGAGCCCGACGCACACCGCCGCCGCGAGCGCGAACACCCCCAGCACGAACCACCATCCGTCCCGGCCACCGAGATGGCCGGCGAGCTCGTACACGAACGGCTCCAGGGGTCCCTTGTTGTGGATCCCGTTCGAGTAGTAGGACCCGCCGTTGCGGATCGTGCGCTCGACGAGCACGCGCATGTACTGCGGGTCGTAGTTCGGCGTCGTCGCCTCCATCCGGAAGACCGCGATGATGGCGAGCGCGGTGAGGCCGGCGGCGGTGACCGGGACGTACCAGCGCCGCATCCAGGCCGCCCGCGCCACGACCGCATCGACCGCGTCAGCCAGCGACCGGAGGGCCGCATCAACCCTCGACATCGACGTGCCCCATCTCGTGGGGGTGGAGGATCGCGTCGATCGCGAGCGCCACCGAGAGGATCGCCACCACCTCGAACCGCAGCATCGGCCCGACGAGATGCCGGCCGACCTCGATCGCATCGGCGACGTAGACGAGGTAGAAGTCGGCCACGACCGGGAGCGACCAGAACGGGATCAGCCAGGCCATCCTCGGCCGTCGGAGGGCGACGATCACCGCCGACGCGAGGGCGGCGAGACCCCAGGCGACGATGCCCGGTCGCGACCCGGCCGGATCGACGGGGCCGAGCGGTCGCTCGGGGAGCCGGGCCGCGAGATCGAACGTGTCGTACGCCAGATGGTCGGTCCCGGTGTGCGCCGGCAGGTCCCGCCAGAGTCGGTCGAGGTACCAGTCGGCACGCACGACGAACGACGTCGCGGCCGCCGCCCGCCCACGATCTCTCGCCCAGTCGCGGTACTCGGCGAGGGACGGCGACCGCAGGAACGCCTCACCGTCGGACCATGCATCGGTCCCGGTCCGCGCATCGAGCGCATCGGACTCGGGCATCCCCCACGCGACCATCCAGGCCCGCATGTCGCCGTCGGGGAGCCACCGCAGCCCGACGTTGTTGTGGAAGCTGGCCTCGCCGCGGTTCGACACGAACTGACCGGCCAGGGAGAACGCGGCGACCGCAACGAGGGCCGCGAGCGCGACCGACATGCCGCGACGACGGGGGCCGGTGCTGCGCCGGTCGAGTACGCCGAGGACCAGCATCGCCGGGAGCGCGACCGCCGCGAAGGTGGCTGCGTTCGAGTCGCGCAGCAGCATCCACGCCCCGGTGAGGGCGGCGGCGACGACGAGCCGGAAGCGGTCGGAGCGAGCGAACCAGCGCCACCACGCGGCGGTTGCTGCGACTGCGAGCGACCCGGACAGCGATTCGGTGAGGATCGCGCTGTGCCAGAACGCCCACCGCGTCTGGATCGCAACGAGGAGGAGGAGCGCCGTCGTCAGGACGGCGAGCCACCGGCTTCGCAGCTCCTCCCACACCGTCACCGCGAGCCACGCCCATGATGCGATCGCGATCGCCGTCTGGGCGACCACGATCGCCCGGGTCGACGGGCCGACGATCCAGATGAGGAGGGGGTACGTCGGTGGGCGCTCGCCGAACCAGAAGTCGATCGACACGACGCCGGCCGATGCGACGGCGAGGTACGACGACGAGTCGGGGAAGACGGGAAGGTACCCCTCGGTCCACGCCGGTCCGAGGACCCACACGACCCCCGCGATCACGGCAAGGCACGCGAGATACCGCCCGGCCGTCGTTCCACGCACGGCGCCCGACGCTAGCGGTCGGGGTCGGGCCGTTGGCGGCGAACCGTCGACCCGAGCCACCGACGCCGGTCAGCGGTGGGGGCGGACGTCGGCGGCGATCGCAGCGAGGACGCCGTTCACGAACCGACCCGAGTCGTCGGTGGAGAAGCGCTTCGCGAGCTCGACGGCCTCGTTGAGCACCACCGCGGTCGGCACGTGCGGACGATCCAGCAGCTCGTACACGGCGAGGCGCATCACGTTCAAGTCGAGGACCGGCATCCGGGCGAGGGACCATCCCTTCGCCTTCGCGGCGATGAGCGCGTCGAGACGGCCGACGTCGTTGCCGACACCGACGACGAGCTCCTGGGTGAGTGCATCGGGCTCGATCACCTGGAGATCGATCGTGTCGGCCGGCGCGATGCCCTTCGAGTGGGCCTCGTAGAGCAGGTAGAGAGCACGTTCACGTGCGTCGGAGCGCTCGTCGGGGCGGAGCACGGTCAGACTCGGGTGATGTAGTCGCCCGAGCGGGTGTCGACCTTGATCTTGTCGCCCGGTTCGACGAAGAGCGGCACCTGCACGACGACGCCGGTCTCGAGCGTCGCCGGCTTGCGGGCACCCGACACGCGGTCGCCCTGGACCCCCGGCTCGGTCACCGCGATCGTCAGCTCGACCGAGGCCGGGATCTCGACCCCGATGATCTCCCCGTTGAAGAACGCGACCTGGGCGGTCATGCCCTCGATCATGTAGTCGGCGGCATCGCCGAGGGCGACCGGGGCGACGTGCATCTGCTCGTACGTCTGGTTGTTCATGAAGACGTAGTCGTCACCGTCCCGATAGAGGAACTGCATCTCTTCGCGGTTGATGATCGCCTGCTCGACGCGGACGCCGGCATTGAACGTGCGATCGAAGACGTTGCCGGTCTTCACGTTGCGCAGCTTGGTGCGGACGAAGGCACCCCCCTTGCCCGGCTTGACGTGCTGGAACTCGACGACCTGGAACAAGCCGTTGTCGAGCTCGAGCGTGATCCCGGTCTTCAGGTCGTTGGTGGTGATGGCAGGCATGGGGATTCCTTGGGCGACGAGGTGAGCGGACGGCACCCGTGTTCGGTGACCTCGACGAGGTCCTCGATGCGGAAACCGCCGAAGCCGACACGATAGAGGCCAGGTTCGACAGTCACGACATCACCGGCGACGAGGGTGCTGGTCGACGTCGGGTTCTCGTACGGGTCCTCGTGGATGAGGAGGCCGACGCCGTGCCCCGTCGAGTGGAGGAACCACTCGAGACACCCGGCCTCGGTGAGCATCGACCGGCACACGGCATCGACGTCCTTGGCCGCCACCCCTGCCCGGACCGCAGCGAGCCCGGCGAGCTGGACCTCGAGCAGCAGGTCGTAGCGCTCCTGCTGCTCGGTGGTCGGCTCGCCGATCACGTAGCTGCGCGTCATGTCGGAGTGGTACCCGTCGACGAGGCCGCCGACGTCGATGACGACGGTGTCGCCGTCGACGATCGTCCGTCGCGAGGCGTGATGGTGCGGTCGGGCTGCGTGCTCGGGACCGCTGGCGACGATCGTGTCGTAGCTCGGTCCGTCGGCGCCATGGCGTCGCATGCGGTACTCGAGCTCCATCCGCACGTCGGCCTCGGTCAGGCCGTCGCCGAGCATCGGCGCGACCTCCGCCAGCGCAGCATCCGCGCATCGGGCGGCCTCGGCGATGCGGGCGATCTCGCCGGCATCCTTCCGGCGACGCCCCTCCTCCACGAGTCCGGTGACCGGTTCGAGCTGGAGGTCCTCGGCGATCGCGGTCCAACGGGCGTGGGTGAGCGAGCCGGACTCGGCGCCGACCCGGTCGATCCCGGCGAGCGCACCGACGAGCAGGTCGTGTTGGGCAGGCTGTGTGAATCCGACGACGATCTCGCAGGTGACGCCCGAGGCCGCCAGCTCGTCGGCCGCTCGATCTCGGTACCGGCCGTCGGTGACGAGCACCGCCCGGTCGGGCAGCACCGCCACGACTCCCGAGGACCCGGTGAACCCGGTGAGCCAGCGGACGTTCGTCAGGTCGGTGACGATCATCGCGCGCAGCGACCGATCGGCCACCCGCTCCCGCAGGGACTCCAGGCGCCCGACGTACCCGATGGGTGGGAACGCGCCGGTCGGCGGCGCCGCGGTCACAGCGCCAACCTCGCGGCGACGGCGCGCACCGCGAGCTCGTAGCCCTGCTGGCCGAACCCGGTGATCGACCCGGTGGCGACCGGCGCGACGACGCTCGTGTGCCGCCACGGTTCGCGCGCGTTCGGGTTGGAGATGTGCAGCTCGACGATCGGTCCGTCGAACGCCGCGAGCGCGTCGTGGATGGCCCACGCGTAGTGGGTGAACGCACCGGGGTTGATGATGATCGCCGCACACCGGCCGCGGGCGTGGTGGATGTGGTCGATCAGCTCACCCTCGTGGTTCGACTGGTACGCCTCGACGACGAGGCCGTGCAGCTTCGCCTGCTCGGTCGCGAACGCGACGTAGTCGTCGAGCGTGTCCGTGCCGTACACCTCCGGCTCCCGATCACCCAGCAGGTTCAGGTTCGGACCGTGCAACAGGAGGACGTTGGTGCTCACGGGGGCGAGAGTAGTGCTCGCGCCCGAGATCACTAGGTTGGTCTGCGTGGAACATCGAACGATCGGACAGCTCTCCGTCTCCGTCGTCGGCCTCGGCTGCAACAACTTCGGTGGCCGGATCGACGCCGAGCAGACCCGGGTGGTCGTCGACGCCGCGATCGACGCCGGCATCGACTACTTCGACACGGCCGAGAGCTACGGCAACGGCGCCTCGGAGGAGCTGCTCGGGCGAGCCCTCGGCTCGCGACGACCCGACGTGCTGATCGCGACGAAGTGGGGGCACACCGCCGGACTGGCCCAAGGCGAACGCGGTGGTGATCCGGACCAGATCCGGCGGCGGCTCGACGCGAGCCTCCGCCGACTCGGGACGGACTACGTCGACCACTACCAACTGCACCGCCCCGACCCTGTGACGCCCGTGGAGGAGACGCTCGGCTGCCTGGCCGAGCTGCGCGACGCGGGCAAGATCCGTGAGATCGGTTGCACCCACTTCTCGGCCGAGCAGCTGCGCGACGCCCATCGCGCCGGTTCGACAGCGGGCCTGCCGGCGTGGCCGTCGATCCAGAACCACTACAGCGTCCTCACCCGCGGTCCAGAGCACGACGGCGTGTTCGACGCGTGCGCGCAGCTCGGCGTCGCCTTCGTGCCGTACTTCCCGCTCGAGTCGGGGTTGCTCACCGGCAAGTACCGCCTCGGCCAGGACCGGCCCGAGGGAGCACGTCTCACTGCGTGGGGCGACCGCGCCGATCAGTTCATCGACGACGAACGGCTCCGGGTCGTCGAACGCCTGATCACGTGGGCCGCCGACCACGGCCACTCGTTGCTCGACCTCGCGCTGAGCTGGCACACGTCGCACACGCTGATCGCGACCGTCATCGCCGGCGCCACCTCGCCCGAGCAGGTCCGTGCCAATGTCGCGGCCGCCGGTTGGTCGCTCACCGCCGACGAACGCGCGGCGGTCGACGCGATCGTCGGGGCGTGACTCCGGCCGAAGCAGCGACGCGATGCGGCGATTCGAGACGTCGGAGTGACCGGGTCGGGGACATGTTCGCGAACCGCGAGCGGACGACGGTTCGCTCGTCTCGACGGATGTCGCGTCCCTGCTACGCCGATCCTGACGTGTGATCGCGTTGCTGCAGGGAGTCGTGGGCGGACATCGCGACGCCGGCCGGGTGGATGCAGGTGTGGACCCAGCGCTCGAGTGCGTCGGGGGTCCCGCTGGCGCTCCGGATGCAGTCGGTGTAGGAGGCTGTCACCGCTGCCGCTTCTGCGCTGCATTGGTCGACG
>DATHUU010000156.1:0-13739 GCA_035461925.1 Ilumatobacter sp. | reverse complement strand
ATCCGACGATCGCTCCGGCCGGGCCTGGGCTGCGCTCGCCCACCTCTGGCTCGGTTGGGTCGACTTCCTCCTGGCGCGCAACGCCGACGCGCGCGCTCACGGCGAGCTCGGTCTCGCCCAGTACGAGGCGGTCGGTGACCCGTGGGGCGTCGCTCGCTGCCAGTACCTCCTGGGCAACAACGACACGGCGCTCGGTCGGCTGGCGAGCGCCGAGCGCAACCTCCAGGCGTGCTGTGCGACCGCCGACTCGATCGGCGACGTGCGCGGTGCGTCCCTCGCCCGGCGCAACCTCAGCATCCTGGCCGGCTGGTTCGGCAGGTACGGGGAGGCGAGGGTGTTGCTCGACGAGGTGCTCGCGACCTGCCGGGCGACGGGTGACCGTCTCGGGCTCGCGTACGCCCTCCGCGAGCTGGGCAAGGTCGACACCGCCGAGGGACGTCTCGACGATGCGGTCGCCGTCCTGGAGGAGAGCATCTCGGTCACCGACGAACTGGAGAACCGGTGGGAGTCGGCGGTGACCGAGGACGATCTCGGGAACGCCCTGGCCGAGCTCGGCGACCTCGTGGCCGCCGAGGCGTCGCTGCGACGTTGCCTGGACGCGGCTGTCGAGCACGGCAACCGGTACTACGTGGCCCGGTGCACCGGTGATCTGGGCGCGCTGTCGGCTCGCCGGGGCGATCGGGTGGAGGCGGTGCGGCTGTTGGAGGAGGCCCGAGTGATGTGGGAGCGGATCGGGCACGAGTCGTACCTGACCTGGGTGACGGTGCAGCTCGCCCACCTCGAGGCCGGAGACGACGGCGGCGCGGAACGGGCAGCATCGCTCTACGCGTCGGCGATCGCAGCCGCGATCGAACACGGCCTGGCGCCGTACGCGCTCGACATCGTGGTCGGCGCCGCTGCGCTCGGGTACCCCGAGGCGCCGGCGGAGCGGGCCTCGAACCTGTACCACGTGCTCGAGCACGCCGCCGCGAGCGCAGCGGTGCGACGACGGGCCGAGACGTTGCTCGCCGAGCTCGACGCTCGTGTCCATGCCGGTCAACCAGCGTCCGATGGCGACTGGCGCGAGCTCGCAGCCGGGGTCGCGTCCGCGCTCGCACGCTGATCCCGACCGTTCGGTCGATGGGCCCGGTCCACGGGCGCGTCGATCCCGGAGCCATGTGCGCGGACTGCCTCGACTCGCACTTGGAGCGGTGGTCGACGGCTCTTGGAGGGTCGCTCGAGAAGTTCACCTTGTCTCCCGATCGGCTCCAAGACTCGAACCCGCCATCCCCGTCATCGTCGAGGTGTACCGACACCACGAGGAGCGACGATGAACACCGCCATCACCACCGACGCGGCAACGGCGATCACGCCGGGAGCCGGAACGCGATCCCGACGACACCGGACGGTCGATGACGTCGTTGCCGGCGTTCGTGCCATGCTGCCGTGGTTGGTCGGCGTCGTCCCGTTCGGGATGGTCGTCGGGATGAACGCCCGGACGAGCGACGTCGAGCTCGGGGTCGGTCTGCTGACCGGCGCGACGATCTACTCGGGCAGTGCCCAGCTCTCGGCGGTCGGGTTGCTCTCCGAGGGGGCCGGTGTGGTCGTGGTCGTGGCTTCGGTGCTGATCATCAACGCACGACTGATCCTCTACGGCAGCTCGATCGGGCCGCACTGGAGGGGGATGGGCCTCGGCTATCGGGCTTGGGCCGCGTACCTGCTCGTGGACCCGTCTTACGTCGTCGGGATGCGCCGCTACGAGGACGGCTCGACTCGTGCCGGCAGCGCGCACGTCCACTACCTCGCGGCGGGTGTCACGCTGTGGGTCGCTTGGCACGCGGCGATGCTGACCGGGGCCGTCGTCGGCACCGGGCTTCCAGGGTGGCTGCCGCTCCAGTACGCAGTGCCCCTCTTCCTCCTCGCCGAGGTCGTCCAGGTCGTCCGTACGAGACCAGGGTTGACCGCTGCCGTCGTCGCGGGCACGGTCGCTGCGTTCGGCACGAACCTGCCGTTGCACAGCGGCCTCCTGCTCGCCGTGGTCGCTGGTGTCACCGGCGCGTCGGCGGTCGACCGGAGGTCGCGATGAGCGCCTGGCTGGCCGTGCTGCTGGCGGGGATCGGCAGCTACGCGTTCCGGCTGGGCGCGGTCGTCGTCATCGACCGGTTCGCGCTCCCCCCGTGGTTCGATCGCGTCTCGGCGCTCGTCATGCCGGCGGTGTTCGCCGGGCTGGCTGCCGGGTCGCTGGCAGCGTCCGCCGACGACGGGGCTCGAACGGCGCTGTCGATCATGTCCGGCGCCCTCGTCACGGTGGCCGTCGCCCGCCAGCGCAGTGCGGCGGCGGCCGTGCTCGCCGGTATGGTCGTGCTCTGCACCGTTCGGCTCGTCGCCGGCCTCGGATCGTGACGACCGAGCGATGACGACCCTCCTGCGAGGGGGCAACTCGGCTGCAGGCGGCGGGCCCGGACGCGAGCGGCCGACGGCCGTTCCGTCGACGGGCGGTCACCTCGTCAAGACGAGGGCGACGGCGCCACCGAGTGCGACGTAGACCGCAGCCGTGGGCAGGGTTCGACGCAGCACGGGTCCCTCCTGGCCGGTGAGCCCGACGGTGGCCACGGCGGCGACGATGTTGTGAGGGCAGATGATGTTGCCCACCGCAGCGCCGAAACCCTGGGCGCCGAGCAGGGGGGTGACCGGGAGATCTGCAGCCTCGGCGGTGCTCTCCTGGAGCTCGGTGAACAACACGTTCGATGCGGTGGCCGAGCCGGTGACGAAGGTACCAAGGGCGCCCACGGCGGGGGCCAGGAGCGGCCACGCGGCCCCCGTCGTGGCGGCGGCGTCGGCGAGCTCGACGGTCATGCCGGCGTGGGACATGGCGCGCGCGATGGTGACCATCGCGACGAGTGCCACGACGACCGGACCGAGCCGTCGGGTCGCCATCCAGAACGCCTCCCGGACGACGGTGAGCGAGGCGCGCTGGGCGACGGCACCGGCGCCGAACGCCGCGGTGAGCAGGAGCGCAGGATGCACGAGCGGCAGCACGGCACCCGTGAAGCCGGCATCGGTCCGCCACTCGATCTCGACGCGTTCGAGCAGGTCGCGCAGCGGCGTGACGAGCCGGGTGACCAGCACGAGTCCGACGAGCACCAGGTAGGGCGCCGCGGCGCTCAACACACGGACCTCGTCGCTCCCCTCGCTCCCCGAGTGGTCGAGATCGGTGTCGACGAGCTCGGGGAGGATGGAGCGGCGGTGCCAGATGGCGACGAGGGCGAACACGACGACACCGACGAGCGCACCGCCCAGGGTCGGCAGCTCCGGCCCGACGAGAAAGGCGATGAGCCCGAACGGGAGGAAGAACAGGATCCCGGCCAGGATGCCCCACCGCCACGGCGCGGCCCGGTCGGGGGACGATCGCCCGATGAGGACGAGCACCACCGCGAGGAGGATCCATCCGAGGAACAGGTGGTAGGTGGCGGTCGCCCGAGCGATGTCGAGCCCGCTCACGTCGACGATCGCCAGTTGGGCCACGACCGGTGTGCCGACGGCGCCGAACGAGACCCCCGCCGCATGGCCGACGAGGGCCGCGGCAACGGCGGTGACGGGCTGGAAGCCGGCGGCGACCAGGAACGGCGCGGCCAGGGCGACCGGGGTGCCGAACCCGGCAGCACCCTCCATGAAGAGACAGAAGAACCAGGCGATCAACAGCGCGCCGACACGAGGGTCGGGGTGGAGTCGCGCGAGAGCCGACCGGAGCCGATCCGTGGCGCCGGTCTGTTCCTGGAGATGGTGGATGCCGAGCGCCGGCCCGATGATGGCCACCACGGTGGCCGTGATGAACGCGGCCTCGGCGAGCACCCCCAAGACGCCGGTCGGAGCGCCGAAGGGGTCGTCGGCGCCACCGAAGTCGAAGGCGCCGACCGCCAGGAAGAGTGTGAACACCCCCGTCACGGCACCCGCCCGGGCCGCCGACCAGCCGAGCCCGATCATCAGGACGAGGACCAGCAGGACGGGCGACGCGGCGAGGGCAGCGTCCACGGCACTCAGGCGGCGTCCGACGAAGGGCCCGCAATGCTCGATCGTGGGTCGTGGTGCTCCATGTCGATCACGTCGAAGCGCATGATCCGATCTTGACATGTGCGCCACGAACCCGTCTGCCGGGGAGTCGATCAGCGCAGTCATGAGCTCCCGCAACGGTCGTTGGGGGACGGGCCGCGCTCAGCCGCGCAGCGAGGATCACGACCCGATGCGGTCGTTGTAGTCGGCGATCGCCCGGTCGGCGGCCTCCTGCATCGCCGCTTGCACCTCGGATCGTGGGTCTCCTGCGTAGAGGGCCTCGAGGCCGTCCTCGATCGCGTCGCGCACCGCCGGGTAATCACCGATGACGGGACCGACGCCCCCGTGATCGGCCGTGGCGAGCTGGTCCCAAGCGACCCGGAACTGGGGGCGTTCGGTCCAGTACTGCTGGAGCACGGGATCGTCCGCCGCCGACGTCCGGGTGGGCACGTAGCCGGTACCGATCGACCAGCGAACCTGCTGGGGCGGTTCGTTCAGCCAGGTCAGCAGGTCCCACGCCGCCGCCCGTTCGGCATCCCCTGCCCCGTTGGTGAGGTAGATGGAGCCACCGCCGATCGTCGTGCTCCCGCCCGAGCCCGGGAAGGGTCCCACGCGGACGTCGACGTCGGGGACGAGCGCGATCTGCTCGTAGATCTCGCCGAGTGTCGCCGACGAGCCGATCGTCATGGCGGCTTCTCCTTGGGCCACGGCGATGTACCTGGCCAAGCCGGCTTGCTCTCCACCGCGACCGGTGACCAGCAGGAGTCCATCGTCGTGCATCCGCTGGAGCGTGTCGAGGAGACCGCCCACGACGTCGCTGTCGAACCGTGCGCGCTCCGCCCGCCCGGTGCGTCCGTTGTCGTGGTCGACGAGGTCCTCGCCGGCCGTGGCGACCCATTGCTCGAACGGCCACGCGTCCACCTCGAGCGCCATCCCCGAACCGACGACACCAGCGTCGACCAGGGCTTGGCTCGTCTCCTCCAACTGGTCCAGCGTCGTCGGGGGATCGGCCGGGTCGAGACCGGCAGCGACGAAGTCGTTCCCGTCGTAGTAGAGGACGGGGTTGGCGAGCTGGAACGGCATCGTGACGAGCCGGCCGTCGACCCGATACTGGTCGAGGAGACGGTTCGAGTAGTCGGACAGGTCGTAGCCGGACGCCACGATGCAGTCCTCGACCGGCACGATCGTCTCGCTGTCGATCATCGGCTGGAGGTAGATCTCGCTCAGCTGGACGAGGGTCGGGAGGTCGCCATCGCTGCGCACCGTGTTGACGTACTTGCCGAACGTCTCCGCGTATCCGCCCTGGAACACCGGTGTCACGTGCACTCGCTGCTGCGACGCGTTGTAGTCCTCGATGAGGCTCTCGAGCTCGACCCCGGTGGTGGCGGCCATCGAGTGCCAGAACGTGATCTCGATCGGAGGCTCCGCCTCCTCGAGCGCGTCGACGGGGCACTCCGTCGACGCGTCCGACACGGTCCCGTCGGTCGCGTCCGGGGTCGGCGAGCTGGTCGAGGGTGCCGGGGTCGTCGGGGTGGCCCCGTCATCCGCGGTGGTGTCGTCGGTGCTCGCGGTATCGGTGGCGGTGTCGTCCCCTGCGCACGCAGCCAGCAGGACGACCAGTGACATCGCCACCCAGGTACGCGGCCCGAGAGGACGACGTGGGAGGCCAGGTCGGATCATGGCGATCACCCCTTCACGGCACCGGAGGTCAGTCCGGCGACGATCTGACGTTCGAACAGCAGGAGCAGGACGAGGATCGGTACCGCCGCGAGCAACGTCGCGGTCATGATCAGGTCGAGGTCCGGGCCGACGGTGCCGGACAGCTGCGACAGGCCGATCTGGACCGTGCGGCGGTCGTCTCGATTGGTGACCGTCAGCGGCCAGAGGTACTGGTTCCACGCGAGCAGGAACGAGAACAGGGCGAGCGCGGCGACGGTGGCGCGCACCAACGGCACCGCCACGAGGACGAGGAACGCGCCGTGCCCGTAGCCGTCGACCGTCGCTGCGTCGTGCAGGTCACGTGGGATCCCCCGGAACGCCTGCCGCAGCAGGAACGTCCCGAGCGGGAACGCGAGGAAGGGCACGATGAGCGCCCAGTACGAGTCGATCCCACCGAGCCGCTGGACGGTCTCGAAGTTGACGACGATCGTCACCTCGACGGGGACCAGGAGTGAGATGCCGAGCAGCGCGGCCGTCGCCCACCGCCCTGCGAAGTCCACGAACGCCAGCGCGTAGCCGGCGAGCACCGAGGTGACGACCTGGCCGACCATGATCGCCGTCGCGACGACGAAGGAGTTGACCAGGTAGCGCCCCATGCCGGTCTCGGAGAGCGCTTCGTCGACGTTGCCGAGGCGGGGCCGGTCGGGGACGAGCAGGCCGAGGTCCCCGAGCTCGCTGAACGGCTTCTGTGCGACCATCACCGCGGCGTAGACGGGGAACAGCACGATCGCGGCGACGACGGTCAGCAGCGCGTAGCGGCCGGCACGTCCGAGTCGGTGCCGCCACCGTCGGCCGTTCGACCGAGCTCCGGTGCGCGCCTCACGCGGCATAGTGGACCCTCCGGTCGAGCCAGCGGAACTGGATCGCGCTGAACGTCCCCACGACGAGGAACAGCAGCACGGCCTCGACCGATGCACGACCCTGGTCGAGCGGCATGTGTTGGACGATCGAGTACACGAGCACGTTGGTGGCGTCGCGCGGTCCTCCCTCGGTCAGCATGTCGATCTGCGCGAACGTCTCGAAGCTGCCGATCATGAGCACGATCGAGCAGAACAGCAGCTGTGGACCGAGCAGCGGCAGGGTGATCCACACGAATCGCGTCGATGCGCCGTGCCCGTCCATCCGGGCACTCTCGTGGAGCACGCCGGGGATCGATTGCATGGCCGCCAGCGTGACGACGAAGACGAGGCCGAGGTTCTGCCAGATGGTGGTGAGCGCGACCCCGGCGAGCGCGGTGTTCGGGTCGCCCAACACGTCGATCGGGTCCTGACCGATGGCGTCGAGGAAGGTCGCGAGGATGCCGGTCGTCGGCTCGAGGAGGACGATCCAGAGCATCGACGCCACGGCGACCGATGTGGCGATCGTGCTGGCGAAGATCGTCCGGAACACCCGGATGCCGCGCAGCTGCTGATTGGCGAGCGCGGCGAGGAGGACGCCCAGTACGAGCGAGGTCGGCACGGTCAGCGCGACGAAGCAGACCGTCACCCAGAGGCTGTGACGGAACTCGGAGGACGTCAGCACGTCGCCGTACTGATCGAGGCCGACCCAGCGCCGGTGGCGGCCGAACGGATCCTGCTCGAAGAGGCCGAGCCATGCCGTCCGCAGGAGTGGATATGCGACGAAGACGACGAGGACCACGATCGACGGCAGCAGCATCGCCAGCGCGCTGGGCGTCGAGTGGTGGGGTCGAGCGGTCATCCGATCCGCTCCCCGCTCGTGCGGTCGAACCAGTGCAGGGCGTCGCGGTCGGGGCGTAGTCCCAGCTGAGCGCCGTGCCGGGGTGGTGAGCCCTCGCCCGCCCACCGGAGCGCGAAGGGCGACCCGCCGACGAGCGTCCCGCCGACCAGGTGCTCGTGTCCGAGATCCTCGACCCACTCGACGGTCGCGGCGACCCCGACTGCGCGCTCGTCGTCGGGGAGGGCCCGGACGGCCTCGGGTCGAACGCCGACCACGATGCCGTCGACCGCGCCGGTGAGCCGCGGCGCGTCCGACACCGCGAGGCCGTCGATCCGGGCGACGCCCTGATCGACGCGTGCCGGCCACAGGTTCATCGGTGGGGTCCCGACGAAGCCGGCCACGAACGTGTTGGCCGGCCGGTCGTAGACGTCGTCGGGCGTGCCGACCTGCTGGAGACGACCGGAGCCGAGGACGGCCACGCGATCCGCCATCGTGAGCGCCTCGACTTGGTCGTGTGTGACGTAGACGATGGTGGTGCCGAGGTCACGGTGCAGCTGCAGCAGCTCCGCCCGCGTCTGTGTTCGGAGCTGCGCGTCGAGGTTCGACAACGGCTCGTCCATGAGGAACACGCGGGGCCGACGCACGAGCGCCCGTGCCAGTGCAACTCGTTGCTGCTCGCCGCCCGACAGTTCGCGAGGCTTGCGGGCGAGGAGTGCGGTCAGCCCGAGCTGCTCGGCGACACGCTCGACCTCCTGGTGCCGTTCGCTCCGAGGAAGGTCGCGGGGGCGGAGGGAGAACGCGATGTTGCGCCTGACCGACATGTGCGGGTACAGCGCATAGCTCTGGAACACCATCGCGACGTCCCGGTCCTCGGCGGCGACGTCGTCGACGCACCGCTCGTCGATCGAGATCGTGCCGGTGTCCTGGTGGTCGAGACCCGCGATGAGGCGGAGCGTCGTCGACTTCCCGCACCCCGAGGGACCCAGGAGCACCAGGAACTCTCCATCTTCGACCTCGAGATCAACATCCTCCAGTGCGACCGTCGACGGGCCGAAGCGCTTGGTGACGGCGGACAGCGTCACGCTGGCCATGGGCCATCACCGATCCGGCCGACGCACGTTCAGACACGGAGACGCCACTCCCATGCCATGATCGTCCTGCGACCAGCACCGAGGGGCCAGGGTCGAAGGTCCGGCGGGCGGCAGGCCGGCTCCGCCATCACCGGAACCGTTGCGCCACCGCTTCGAGCCGCTGCCGCTGCGCCGCCCAACCCTCGTCGGGCACCCAGAGGTTGTCGACCTCCGCGCGCAGCCCGACCGTCCCGTCGATCAATTCGCGGACCACGTCGGCATGGCCGGCGTGGCGGTGCACCTCGGCGGTCATGTGCACCAGCACGGTGTGGAGCGTGACCGCGGCTCGTTCTTCCGGCCACCACGGCACGCGGCCGATGGTGTCGAGCGACAGCGCCTCGATGGTGGCGTCCGCGTGGGCCCAGGCCCGGTCGTACAGGCCCACGATGGCGTCGCTGGTCTCGTCCTCGTCCGCCCACATGTCGGCGTTCGGAGCGGCGTCGTCCTCGAACCAGGGGAGGTGTTCGCCGTGCGGTCGTCCGAACGTGTCGCCGAAGTAGCCGAGCGTCACGCTGGCGACGTGCTTGACGAGGCCGAGCAGGTTCGTCCCCGTCGGGAGGAGGGGACGGCGCTGGTCGTACTCCGACAGCCCGTCGAGCTTCCAGCGGAGGGGCTCCCGGCCCACCACCAGATAGCGGTGGAGGGTGGCTTTCTGGTCATCGGATCGGCTCACGGTCCCATCGTCGCGCAGGTGGCGACGTCCGAGCTGCAGTCAGCCGTTCTCGTGGGCGGTGCAACGCCAGCAGCGCTCGGCACCGGCCTCGGTCTCGGCGTCGAGGTGGACCATGAGGCGCCGAGGGTGGACGACCCGCGTCGGTCCGCTCGAGGGGGCGATACGGATCGTGATGACGTTGGGCCCCGACGTCGACTGGACCATCGTGACGCGACCCGGGACGAGGGACATCGTCGGATCGCTGTCGTCGTGGACGAGGACCCGGTGGCCGACCTGCAGCGAGTTCCAGGCCTGCCGGATCACGCGGCCGACCAAGCACGCGCACGCATCGGTGTGGTGGAGCCGATCGATCGTCGTCTCGCCGAGGGGATGGTCATCTGCGTCGCTCGAATCAGGTCAGGAGGGGATCGGGCGCTTGGCTTGCTTCTTGTCGCGCTTGGCCTCGCGCTTCTCCTTCAGGGTCTTGCCGGGCTTCTTGCCGGAGGGGCGTTGTGGGGACTTGTTGGGCATGATCGTTCCTCTCGGATCGGGACATTCTGGTGGTGTCGTCGGCCGGCTGTCGTTCCCGCCGGGTCGGGGCTCGGTGAGTGGTCACGCGGCGAGGGTGTAGACGGCTCCGAAGTGCAGGCCTGCGGCGGCGATGGTGAAGGCGTGCCAGACCTCGTGGTAGGAGAAGCGTGCGGGTCGGAGCGTCGGCCACTGGCGGCCGAACGCGGCGGCACCGACGGTGTACATGACGCCGCCGCCGACCAGGAGGGCGACGGCCGGGACCCCGCCCCGGTGCCACACCGCCGGCACGAGCAGAAGCCCTGACCAGCCGAGTGCGATGTACAGCAGACCCCCGAACCGGTCGGCACGGTTGAAGCTGACGACCTTGAACATCGCGCCGGCGGCGGCGACGAGCCAGACGACCACGAGCATCGCGATCGCGGGGCCGGTGGAGAGGCTGGTCAAGGTGAGCGCGGTGCAGGTGCCCGCGATCGCCGCGAAGATCGTGGCGTGGTCGGCGCGCCGCCAAGCGGCGCGAGCGCGGATGGTGTGGACCCAACGGTGGTAGGTCGTCGAGACGGCGAGCATCGAGGTCAGCCCCACGCCGTAGACGATGACCGCGGCGCGGGAGCGGGCGTCGTTCGAGGCGATGGCGAGCGTGACGAGCAGGGGGATCGCGATCCAGAGGGCGATGAGATGGAGGCGGCCGCGCCACGACGGTCGACTCGGCGATCCGAGCGGGGCATCGAACCCCATCGGGTGCGGGTCAGCGACGGAGTGAGCGACGGCGTGATGGTCAGTGATCGGCATAGAAGCGGTCCCGTTCGGTGTGGGCGGAGACCTGACCGTGCACGAAGGCGAGCTTGTCGACGACCGCGCCGACGGGCTCGAAGGGGTACACGGCGGGGGCTCCGAGCGTCTCCGCGATGGCGTTCACGGCGGCGTTGATCGGCCGCCATGCTTCGAGGATGTCGACGAGGTCGAGGTCGCCGACGGCGTCGGCGACCAACATGTCCGTGCGGTCGGCCGGGATCAGATGGTGGGCGGCAGCGGTGTCGACGGCGTCGATGATGTGGAGGTAATGAGCGAACGTCTCGGCCCAGTCCTCGAGGGGGTGCGACGCCGCGTACGCGGTCACGAACCGAGTGGGATCCCACGCCGCGTTCGCGCCCGAGTAGTAGCGATCGACTGCTCGTGCATAGTCGACCCGCTCGTCGCCGAACAGGCGCCGGAAGCGGTCGATCTCGTTGGTCTGCCCGACGAGGCGCCCCCAATAGTGGTGGCCGATCTCGTGACGGAGGTGCCCGATGACCGTCCGAAACGGCTCGCCGAGTCGTCGACGCAGGTCGTCGCGGTGCTGCTCATCGGTCTCGGCGAGATCGAGCGTCACGATGCCGTCGAGGTGGCCGGTGATCCCGCCCTCCCCCGGGAGCGACACGAGGTCGAACGCCAGCCCGTCGGGCGCGGCGGTCGATCGGGCCTCGATGGGCAGCGCCAGCTCGTCGAGCTGGTGGACGAGACGCCGCTTCGCGGCTTCGGCTGCCATCCACGCCTTGACCGCGTTCGGACGTCCGTCGTCCGGTCGGCCCCTGGTCAACTGACACGATCGGCACCAGCTGTTCTCGGAGCCCGCCGGCACCGTCCAGTTGCATCCCCACGCGGCATTGAGGCAACGCCAGACCGGTCGGGCGTCGCCGTCGATCACGTACGCCGCAGCGTCGTCCGTCGGCGTGAGCACCCGGATCGTCCGCTCGTCCTCGACGTAGCCGAGCGGAGCATCGCACGACGCGCATCGGTGCGCAGCGAACGTGACCGTGTGCCCGCAGCGGTCGCAGTGGAAGATGCGCATGTCAGATCGATCCTGCAGAGCGCTCGTCACGCTGCTCGTCGGTCGGGCGTGCTGTCCGCGAGCGCGACGCCGACGTGGACCCAGTTGCGGCGGATCGACGTCCCGCGCGGTGTCGGCCTGGCTCCGACCCTGCTGGGCGGCGCGCCGAATTGCTGGGGTGACCCCGAGGGGATGTCTGGCTCGATGGGAAGGGGATGGACGGTCATCGGTGACTCCTCGAACCGTGTGGCTCGGGTCAAGACGTCGGGCCTGCACGGGGCGACAGCGCTACCGGCCGTCCTGCCCAAACGAGGCGACTCATCCCAAGGAGGTGATCCTACCGTGGATTCGTTCACTCGGGTAGGGAAACGTCGCCGGACACCGCGAGCGCCGGTGGCGACGGTACGGTGAGGTGGCGTCGTCGCCCCGACGGCGAGCTCGAACATCAGCCTGGACCGGGGGTCTCCATGGATGCACTCCGGATGACGCGGCGTGATGGAATTCGTCTCAGCCCGGACGCACGGCGAGTGATCGTCAAGCCGTTCTTGCCGAGCGAGGGTGCCTCTCCGGACGGGTCGACGCGCATGCGGATCGTGGTCCAGAGGATCATGGCGATGTCGGAGGCCGAGGTCACCGAGGCGCTTCGCACGGCGCTCGACGACTTCGCCGGGCGCCATCGTGATCTCGACGGGGTGCTCGAGCAAAACGTCGAGATCCTCGCCGCTCACATCGGGGACGTCTGCGTCCCCGCCGCATCGAACTCCCGCGATCGTCGACGCCTGATCGGTGCGTACTTCACGCACGAGTACTCGATCGAGGCCGCCGCGCTCGGGAATCCTTCGATCGTCGCTGCCCCGGACCAGTCCGGCCTCGCCGCCGGGGAGGCCCGCTTCGTCATGAGCCTGCGGGCGATCGGGGAGGGTCACCGGTCGTCGATCGAGTTCCGTTCGGGGGTCATCAGCGCCGATGCGGCGGTTCGGCTCGATGCCACCGCTGCACACGCGACGACCGGGAACCGGACCCCCGACGTGTACGACAAGCACTTCTTCCGGACGAAGCTCGACGACATGGCGATGTTGAACGACGTGGAACATCGGGTCCTCGCCCGGCTGACGGACCGCTTCACGATGGCCGATCTCGAAGCTGCGATCGCGGCGCTCGACGGCGACGGCATCGAACGATCGATCTCCGGGGAGACCACCAGGGCACTGCACTGGCTGGCATCCTCCAACTACCGCACCGCGTTCCCGACGTCGCTGGACATCTCCGAACGCGTCCTGTTCCCGAGTGGCCCGACGGAGAGTCACGGGATGGAGGACGCGAGGTTCGTCCGGTTCGTCGACGACGACGGCGCAGTGACCTACTTCGCGACGTACACGGCGTTCGATGGTCGCCAGATCCTCCCGCAACTGCTCGAGACCGCCGACTTCGCCGAGTTCCGCGTGTCCACGCTCGCCGGTCGCTCGGCTCACAACAAGGGGCTGGCGATCTTCCCTCGCCGAATCGACGGCAACTACGTGGCGTTGGGTCGCCACGACAACGTGAACAACTTCATCATGATGTCGCCCGACGTTCGGGTGTGGCACGACGCGACCGTCATCCAGGAGCCGGAGCGACCCTGGGAGCTGATGCAGCTCGGCAACTGCGGTTCACCAGTCGAGACCGAGGCCGGCTGGCTCGTGATCACGCACGGCGTCGGCCCGTTCCGGCAATACTCGCTCGGTGCGCTCCTGCTCGATCTCGACGACCCGTGCCGGGTCATCGGCCATCTGAAGGATCCGCTGCTCGGCCCCGCCGCCGACGAGCGCGACGGGTACGTCCCCAACGTCGTGTACTCATGCGGCAGCATGATCCACGCTGACCACCTCGTGCTGCCGTACGGCTACGCCGATGTCGGAGCGAGCATCGCCACGATACGCGTCGACGAGCTGCTCAGCCGGTTGACCAGTTCGGGCCGCTGACCGGTTCGGCGCCGACGTCAGCGTCCGCCGACCGCTGAGCGTGCTGCATGGTCGAGATGAGCGCCAGCGTGGACTCGGCACCTTGGTTGAGGTTCGGTCCGGTCGGGGTCAGCCCGTCGTACCCGCCGTTCGTCACTGCGTCCCACATCACGCACCCGACGTCGTTCGCGCCGGCGAACCAGTCGACGGCGAGCTCGACGCCGCGCCGCCATTGGTCATCGCCCGTCACGGCG
>DATHUU010000155.1:0-17529 GCA_035461925.1 Ilumatobacter sp. | reverse complement strand
GGTGAGGGCGACTGCTTCATCGCGGCCGGAGTCGAGGCCGTGAGCCGCTACGGCTCCGGCGCCTCCGACACCGCCCCCAACCCGATCTTCAAGGAAGCAGGCGCCCGCACCGCCGAGCGCGCCCAGGGCGGCGCCCCCACCTGGACCCCACCCGAGGGGCTGCCCGACATCTACATCGCCATGGGACAGACGGCCGAGAACGTCGTCCAAGCCGAGGGCGTGACCCGCCAGGAGATGGACGAGTGGGGTGCGCTCAGCCAGCAGCGGGCGGTGGCCAACGTCGAGACCGGCTTCTGGGAGCAGGAGATCTCCCCGCTCACCCTGCCCGACGGCACCGTGGTGTCGAAAGACGACGGTCCCCGCGCCGGCACGACCGCCGAGAAGCTCGCCGAGCTGAAGCCGGTGTTCCGCCCCGACGGCACCGTCACCGCCGGCAACGCCTGCCCGCTCAACGACGGCGCCGCCGCCGTGATGGTGATGAGCGACACGAGGGCGAAGGAGCTGGGTCTGACCCCGCTGGCACGGGTCGTCTCGTCCGGCGTGTCGTCGCTCAACCCCGAGATCATGGGGCTCGGCCCGATCGAGGCCAGCCGTCAGGCGCTCGCCCGCGCCGGCATGACGATGGACGACATCGACATCGTGGAGATCAACGAGGCGTTCGCCGCCCAGGTGCTCCCGTCGGCCAAGCACCTCGGCATCCCGCACGAGAAGCTCAACCCCAACGGCGGCTCGATCGCGCTCGGCCACCCGTTCGGCATGACCGGCGCCCGCATCATGACCACGCTCATCCACGGCCTCCAGGACGCGGACAAGGAGTTCGGCCTCGAGACGATGTGCGTCGGTGGCGGGCAGGGCATGGCCATGATCATCCAACGCCTCTCGTGAGCCGGATCCGCCGCTGACTGCGTTCCGCCTCGCCGCTCGTTGCCCATCAGGCAACTCGGGCTCGTCGCGCCTTGTCAGCGACGAATCCGATCTCACGAGAGGAATCGATGATGTGTGGATTCGTGGCGAGCGTCGCGTCCCGGGTCCGGCGGGGCGTGCGTAGGGTGAGCGTGTGATGGGTGGCAAGCAGAGCTCGCGGAGATCCCGTGGAGCGAACTCGTTGGGGTTGGATGCGCTCGATCTGGTGGCGATCCCGTACTTCGTCGTCACGATGATCGTCGAGTGGCGGGTGTTGCGGAAGCGGCCCCGGCGGACGCTCGGCGACATGTACGAGGCGACGCCCGAGCAGCTCTCCGGCACGCAGATGCCTCCGGACCCGCTCGTCCCGCTCGGCTACGAGCGGCGCGACACGGTCGCGAGCCTCGCCGCGCTCGTCGGCAGCGTGGTGATCAACCTCGCGCTCACGGCTCCGCACGGTCGCGCCGAACGGCTCGCGCACCGCCATCGGCTTTCGAACTTCGGGAGCCGCCGCTCCCGGTTCCTCACCGCGCTCGTGCTGTGGGACTTCCTCTACTACTGGGAGCACCGCTGGATGCACGAGGTCCGGCTGCTGTGGGCGCACCACGTGACGCACCACTCGAGCGAGCGGTACAACCTGTCGACCGCGCTCCGCCAGCCCTGGTCACCGTTCCTCGTGTGGTGGGTGTTCTGGCCGATGTCGCTGCTCGGGTACGACTCGGCCACGATCCGCCGCGCCGGCCAGCTCAACCTGCTGTACCAGTACTGGATCCACACCGAGGCGATCGACCGACTTCCACCGGCGGCCGAGGCGGTGCTCAACACCGCGTCCCACCACCGGGTGCACCACGGCGCCAACCAGCAGTACCTCGACAAGAACTACGGCGGGATCCTCATCGTGTGGGACAAGATGTTCGGCACCTTCGAACCCGAGGTCCGCCGGATCAAGTACGGACTCACCAAGAACATCCACACCTACAACCCGCTCCGCATCGGCTATCACGAGTTCGTCGACATCGCCCGCGACGTCCGCGGTGCCAGCCGCTGGCACGACCGGTTCGGCTATGTGTTCCGCCACCCCGGCTGGAAGCCCGCGACGTCGCCCTGACCGCCGTACGACCCGTCCGACCGACCGCCGTCCCGTCCGGTGCCACGCAGACGGAAGGGATCAGATGGGATCGGCGCGGACGATGATGACGTCGGGGGTCGTGTCGTCGAGGCGGGCCTTCAACACCCACGGCCGGCCGGCGGCCCAGACCTCGGCCAGGGCGACGCAGGCAGCCGCTTCGCGGACCCCGGTGCCGAAGCAGTCGATGGAGCGGATCTCGAGGCCGGCCTGGTCGGCTTCGGCCGTCCAGAGGTGGACGAGCCCCTGTCGCAACGACGTGTCGTCGAGCAGGTCCGCGCCCGTCAGCCGGAGCTCGACGTTGGTGATCGTGACCGGCTCGAGCTGATCGAGGTCGACGACGGCGTCACCCTTCAACTCGCCGTCGAACATCACGGCGACCTTCGTCCCATCGCCGTTCGAACCACCGACGAACCCGTACCGCACCACCGGGAAGCCGCTGTCGTCGACGGTCTCCCATCGAACCCGATCGCCCGGCTGGAGCATCACCGCGCCGACCTCGCCGCGCCCGAGTCCACCGCGTGAGAGCTCACCGCGCCGGAGTTCACGGAGCCGACCTCACTGTGACGACCTCACTTCGGCGAGCACCGCGTCGGAGAGCTCCGGCCACAGCCGCAGCGCATCGTCGCGCCAGTCGTCGAACGGCCGATCGGTGAGTGCGACGACGCCGGTCCGCACGAGCGGATCGACCCACATCATCGTCCCGGCGCCACCGAAGTGACCGAACGCGGCCGGAGAGTTGGCGCGACCCATCCAGTGCGGTGACTTCGCACCCTTGATCTCCACGCCGAGCCCCCAGGGGCACGGATCGAATCGGCCCACGTCCGGAACGATACCTGCGAGATCGGGGAACTGCGGGCTGGTCACCTCGGCCCAGGTCTCGGGTGCGAGCAATCGGGGAGACAGCATCTCCGAGACGAAGCCCACCATGTCGTCGAGCGTGCTCCACATGGCGTGCGCCGGCGACCCGCGCAGCTCGGTGCTCGCCATCCCGAGTGGTTGCAGCACCGCCTCGGAGAGGTAGGTCGCGAAGTCCAGCCCGGACGCGGCAGCCACCTCGTCGGCCGCTCGCTCGATCCCGGTGTTGGAGTACATCCGTCGCTGCTCGGTGCCCGAGATCGGGGTGGGACCGTCGAAACCGAAGCCTGCGGCGTGCGCGAGCAGGTGCCGGATCGTCGCTCCGGCGGGGGCCTCGACGTGGGCGAGTGGTGCGTCGAGATCGACCACGCCCTCCTCGACCGCGACCATCACCGCCCAGGCGGCGATGGGCTTCGCGAGCGACGCCAATCGGTACCGGCGCTCGGCGTCACCGATGCAGTCCATCCCGGAGTCGGTGACCACGGCCGCGGCCACGTGGTCGACCGGCCAGGCCGCGACCAGGTGGAGCGCCTGCACGGTCCGCTCCGCTCAGCCCGTCGAGACGTTCCGGATGAGCTCCGCCGTGCGAAACGCGAGCTCCAGCGCCTGCCGTCCGTTGAGCCGGGGGTCGCACACCGTCTCGTAGCGATGGTCGAGGTCGGCGTCGCTCAGCGCGTCGGCACCGCCGACGCACTCGGTGACGTTCTCACCGGTGAGCTCGACGTGGATGCCGCCGGGCCAGGTCTGCTCGATCCGGTGAGCTCGCACGAATCCCTCGATCTCGCGGATCACGTCCTCGAAGTGTCGGGTCTTGCGACCCCGCTCGTTCGTGAACGTGTTGCCGTGCATCGGATCGCACGCCCACACGACCGGGTGGCCGCTGTCCTTCACCGCCCGCAGCAGCGGGCGCAGGCCGTCCTCGATCTTGTCGGCGCCCATCCGGGTGATGAGAGTGAGCCGACCCGGGAGGCGGGCGGGGTTGAGCCGCTCGCACAGCTCGATGAGCTCCTCGCCGGACATCGTCGGCCCGACCTTGCAGCCGATCGGATTGCCGACACCTCGCAGGAACTCGACATGGGCCCCATCGAGGTCGCGGGTGCGCTCGCCGATCCAGAGCGTGTGAGCCGAGCAGTCGTACCAGCCGCCGGTGGTGGAGTCCTGACGGGTGAGCGCCTCCTCGTAGCCGAGCAGGAGCGCCTCGTGGCTCGTCCAGACGTCGACCTCACGGAGGTTCGGATTCGACTCGGTATCCATGCCGGTGGCGCGCATGAAGCGCAGCGCCCGATCGATCTCGGTCGCCAGTTGGTCGTAGCGCTGACCGGCGGGCGACGACGCGACGAACTCCTGGTTCCACGCGTGTACCCGGTCGAGTGCGGCGAAGCCGCCCTTGGTGAACGCCCGCACGAGGTTGAGCGTCGACGCCGACTGGTGATACGCCTGGATGAGCCGCTCCGGTTGGGGAGTGCGGGCGGCGGCCGTCGGACCGTCGGCATTGACGATGTGGCCCCGGAACGACGGGAGATCCTCGTCACCGATCCGCTCGAAGTCGGCCGACCGCGGCTTCGCGAACTGGCCGGCGATCCGGCCGACCTTCATCACCGGCACCCCGGCGGAGTAGGTGAGCACGATCGCCATCTGGAGGATCACCCGCAGCTTCTCGCGGATGTTGGTGGCCGAGAAGTCCTCGAACGACTCGGCACAGTCGCCCGCCTGGAGCAGGAACGCATTGCCGGCCGCGACCTGGGCCAGACCGGCCTGGAGCGAACGGGCCTCGCCCGCGAAGACGAGCGGGGGATAGGAGGCGATCTGCTTCAGGGCCCGATCGAGGTCGGCCTCGTCCGGCCAAACAGGCTGCTGCTTGATCGGGAACGAGCGCCACGAGTCCGGTGACCAGTCCTTCGCCATGCACCGAGCCTACCGGGCCGAAAAATGCGACCGCCGGCCGGATTGCTCCGGCCGACGCTCGTTCACTTGGGTTCCTCTCGGTCGATTCTGGCGACTGAGGTTTCGACTGGCAAGGCGCGTGAGCCCGAGTTGCCTCCTGGCAACGAGCGGCGATACGCAACGCCGCCAGGCGGAAGCTCAGACAGCCAGAATCCGTTCGGCGTCGTCGCGGAGGCCGGCGACCGCCCGGCTCACGAGGCGGCGCGCGGCCTCGGCGGTGACACCGAGGCTCTCGCCGACCTCACGGAAGCTCTTGCGCTCACCGTCGAGCAGCCCGAAGCGGGCCTCGACGGCATAGCGCGCACGCGCGTCGAGCGTGCCGAGCAGCTCGTCGAGGAGGTCACTGTCGACCAACGTCATGACATGGTCCTCGGGGGTGCCGTCGCCGTTGGCCATCAGGTCACCGAGGGTGGCATCGCCGTCGTCGCCGACGGTCTTGTCGAGCGAGACCGGGGTCGTGAGCCGATGCAGCTCGGCGTTCTGCTGGTCGAGCGTCTCGCCGTCGCCCGAGGCCTGGCGCAGCGCTGCCCGGAGGCTGGCGGAGCGATCACCCGGGATGCGGATGAGGCTGGCCTTCTGGTCGAGCGCCCGACCGATGGCCTGACGGATCCAGAAGGTGGCATACGTCGAGAACTTGAAGCCGCGCCGCCAGTCGAACTTGTCGACGGCGTGCTCGAGACCGAGGTTGCCCTCCTGGATGAGGTCGAGCAGGTCCATGCCCTGCGGCAACGGGTAGCGCCGTGCGATCGACACGACCAGACGGAGGTTGGCGCGGATGAATCGGTCCTTGGCATCGGCGGCGGCCGCGACCTTGGCCTTCAGGTCGGCGCTGCGCTTGCCGCCGTCGAGCAGTTCCTGGGCCTCGCGGCCTGCCTCGATGATGCGCGAGAGCTCGCGCTCGTCCTCGGCGGTGAGCAGGGGGACCTTGCCGATGTCGTTGAGGTAGAGACCGATGGAGTCATTCATGATGCGTGTTTCAACCGTTCGTGATGTTCATTCCGGCAGCCGATGTGCCGGGCGGCACAGGTTCCGGTGGGTTCGGGGGGATGGGGGGATAGAGTTTCGGCAGGACGTGCCATCTGTGTACAACCGATGGTTCGTACCATCTGTTCCACAGACCGAGATCTTGGTGATGGGATCTTGGTGATTTGGTGTCGCGTCGCGCGGTTTGACCGGCCTTTCATTGTAACAAGGCTGTCAAGTCGCCGCCCCATCGGGCGCCGACGATTCCGTACGTGCGCGCCCTACACTGGTCGGCTGTGCTCGTGACCGATGAGAAACCCCAGCGTATCGGGGTCTTCGGCGGCACGTTCGATCCGCCTCACGTCGGTCATCTCGTCACCGCGGTCAACGTCCGTCACGCGCTCGACCTCGATGTCGTCATCTTGATGGTGAACAACGTGCCCTGGCAGAAGGTCGGTTCCCGTAGCATCACCCCCGCTGAGGACCGGCTGGCGATGGTCGCCGCGGCGGTCGAGCACGTGCCGGGACTGGTTGCCGGCGATCACGAGATCCGCGCCGGCGGTCCGTCGTACACGGCCGACACGCTCGCGGCGCTCGCGGTCGAGTACCCGGGCGCGGCATTGTTCACGATCGTGGGCGACGACGCCGCCGCGGGGATACGCAGTTGGGAGCGTGCCGACGAGGTCATCGCGCGGAGTCGGCTGGTCGTGGTGGACCGTCCTGGCGAGCCGGTGCAACTCGACCCCGACATCGACTGGATCCGCGTCGAGGTGCCGCGGCTCGAGGTGTCGAGCACCGATCTTCGCGAACGGTGGCTGGACGGTCGTCCGCTCGACTATCTCGTCACCGATGAGGTGCTGGCGGTGGTCGCAGCCCGTGGTCTGTACGTCACCACCGAGGCCGAGGCATCTGCGTGACGGCTCTCAGGCAGCGGCGCACTCGGGCGACCACCATCGGGCTGGTCGCGGCGGTCGCCGCCCTGGCCGCGGTCGTCGGCTTGAGCGTCGTCGGGCTCGAGACGTTGGCCGACTCCACCGCGGGCCACCGAGCGAGCGAGGAGGGTCAGCCCGTCGTGGCGCAGCGGTTGCCGTTCACGTCCACGGCGCTCCTCGGGGTGGCCGACGAGGACGGCCGGTTGACCACCCTCGTCGTCGGGGTGCTCGAGAGCGACGGTACGGGCGGCAGCATCGTGCAGATCCCGGTCGCCGCCGACCCGAGCTCGGGCAATGCCGACACGCTCGCTCCGATCGACGCCGTCTTCACCGTGGCCGGCCCGATCGCGTTCCGGGAAGCTGTGGAGCGTCTGACCGGCCTCTCGTTCGACGTCATCGAGATCACCGACCAACAGCGCTTCTCGCAGCTGCTCACGCCTTTGGGGGACATGGACGTCGACCTCCCTGGTGCCGTCCGCGACGCGTCGACGGCGGAGACCTGGGAGCCCGGTCCGCAGCTCATGACGGCGCCCGGCGCAGCGCGCCTGGTGACGGCCACCGACCCGGAGGTCCCGGGGTGGGGGTACGAGCCGGCCCGGGCCGCGGTGTGGGAAGCGGTCGCCGAGCGGGTCGGAGCGGGCATCGGGTCGGCCTCACCGGTGGCGGTCGACACCGATCTCCCGGTGCCGGGCTCGACCGACGAGTTCCTCGACCGCTTGTTCGCCGGGCCGACCGAGGTCCGGGTGCTGCAGTTCCGACCCGTCGACGCCACCGAGGCCGCCGAGCGCGTCGGTCCCCCGTACCGCGAGGCCTTCGGGGCGGACGTCGCCGACACGGTGGTGCTGCTCGATCGGGCCGAGATGCTGATGGTGTTCGGCGGGATCGCGCCGGCCCGGCTCGGGGCGCCGCTCGACGCGCCGATCTTCCGGGTCGTGAACGGATTCGACGACGGCGACACCGAGGTGGTCGGCAAGCTGCCGGCCGACCTGACGCGGACCGTGGTGAACGTGCTGATGTTCACGAAGGTGAACGTGGTGTCGGTCGTCGACCGGGCCGATACCGACGTTCCCGCGGTGACGCAGGTGCGGGTCTCGGATCCGGACCTCCTGGACGGGCTGGCGGGCGTCTACGAGCCGCACTTCGGGGAGCTCGAGGTGGTGCGCACCGACGCCGCGATCGACGGGATCGACGCCGAGATCGTGCTCGGGCGCTCGTTCATCGAGCGGCTCGCCGCCGATCCGGGCGGCGGCATGGCAGGCTCTTCGGACACCGACACGGGCCGCGCGGTCGACACGAACGGAGCTGATGCAGACGATGACGACGACTGACCGGACGGGACGATGATCGACCGGGAGGCCCGAGCACTCGCGGTGCGGGCAGCGCAGGTCGCCGACGCCGAACACGCGAGCGACGTGATGGTGCTCCACGTGGGCGACGTGTTGGGCGTCACCGAGTACTTCGTGATCGGGAGCGCCTCGAACCGAAGGCTGGTGAACGCGATCGTCGAGGACGTCGAGGAGCAACTCAAGGACGATCCCGGCCGCGCTCCGCTCCGGGTCGAGGGCTTCCGTGAGCAGCAGTGGGTCCTGATGGACTACGGCGACGTGGTGGTCCACATCTTCCTGGCCGAGATCCGGGACTTCTACGAGATCGAACGGCTCTACACCGACGTCCCCAAGGTCGACTGGTCCGCCGCCTGACGATCTTCGGCGCTTCCTGCGCACACTGTGCGCACCACTCGCCGAAGAACGCTTCGCAGAGCGACCGATGGCCGTTGTGAACGGACCGAGCGGGTCGGTATCGTTCCCAACGCTCCCGGGGCTATAGCTCAGTTGGCAGAGCGCTTCCATGGCATGGAAGAGGTCAAGGGTTCGATTCCCTTTAGCTCCACCCCGGACCCCCAGGCCGACGGCCCGGGGGTTCGTCGCGTCCGGCCGTCGTCGCGACGGGTCGCGACGCGTGGCGCGACACCGGCGCTCGTCGAGCGATCCGGGTTCTCGATCCGCTCGAGCGAGGGTGACAAGATCGGAGAGGTGCGGTATCTGTTCGAGGACTGCGAGGTCGACGACGACGCGTACGAGCTGCGTCGGCACGGCGTCGCAGTGAAGGTCGAGCCGCAGGTGTTCGACGTCCTCGTCCACCTCCTTCGGAACGCCGATCGGGTCGTGTCGAAAGAGGAGCTCCTCGACACCATCTGGGGCGACCGCTTCGTGTCCGAGTCGGCACTGACGAGCCGGATCAAGGCGGCGCGCCGCGCGCTCGGTGACGACGGTCAGGCGCAGCGGTGCATCCGAACGATCCACGGGCGGGGCTACCGCTTCGTCGCCCCGGTCGATTCGATCCCCCCGGAGCTCGCCGCGACAGATCACGACGACGAGGCGACGAGCGTCTCCGTCGACGCCGAGTCACCGATCCGCTACACGCAGAGCGACGGCCTGAACCTGGCGTACCAGGTCACCGGCTCGGGCACCACCGATCTGGTGCTCGTCGCCGGCTTCGTGTCCCATCTGATGCTCGACTGGACGGAGCGGCGCCACGCTCACTTCCTCCACCGGCTCGGGTCGTTCTCTCGGCTGATCCGGTTCGACAAGCGTGGGACCGGGATGTCCGATCGACCCCCGGATCTGCCCGACCTGGAGACGCGGATGGACGACGTTCGTGCCGTCCTCGACGCCGCGCGGTCGGAGCGCGCCGTGCTCTTCGGGTACTCCGAGGGCGGCCCGATGTCGATCCTGTTCGCCGCCACGTACCCCGAGCGCGTGGCCGCGCTCGTGATCTACTCGAGCTACGCGCGCCGTCTCTGGGCGCGCGACTACCCGTGGGGGTTCCGGCCGGACGAACGCGCGCGGTATGCCGAGCAACTCGAGCAGGACTGGGCGTGGGAGGCCGACATGCGGCACATGTGCCCGAACGCTGACGACGAGCTCGCACGGTGGTGGGGCGAGCGGTGCCGCGCCGCCACCAGCCCCGGGGCGGCTCGAGCCCTCATCGAGATGAACTCGCTCGTCGACGTGCGCGACGTCCTCGGCGCGGTCCGGGCACCCACGCTCGTGCTCCACCGTCGCGACGACATCGACGCCCGAGTCGAGGAGGGGAGATACTTGGCTCAGCACATCCCAGGCGCCCGTTTCGTCGAGCTCACCGGTGCCGACCACTTCGTCGCCGTCGACCCCGATCAGATCCTCGATCCGGTCGAGGAGTTCGTGACACGGCTGGAGCCGGGCGTTGCGCTGTCGACTTCACTGACCACCCTGCTCGCCGTGCGCCTCGCGTCGACGATCGATCCCGGCTGGGTCCGGGGCATGCTCGCCGAGGTCCTCCGCGAGCACCAGGGGACCCCGGCGAGCACCGAGATCGCGGACGTGTTGGCAACGTTCGACGGGCCCGGTCGGGCGGTCCGGTGCGCGCTGCGCCTGATCGACCGGGCGCGGGCGGCCAAGCTCGACGTCGCGGTCGGCCTGCACACGGCCGAGGTCGAGCGTCGAGGCGCCGTCGTGTCCGGCGCCGGGGTGGCCATCACCGTGAGCGTCGCCGATCGTGCTCGCATCGGCGAGGTCTGGGTGACCTCGACGCTGCGCGACCTCCTCGCCGGCTCCGGCTTGGGCTTCGAACCCCGTGGTGAGGTCGAGGTCGTCGGGCGACGGCTCCAGCTCGACGCCGCGACCTGACGGAGTCGTGTCCGCTCGCAGGGGTCCGTGGACGGGCGCCGACCATCGCGCACGCTGGTCACGGACCCGTTCGGAACGCAGCGGCCGGCCGGGTACGGCGGCGCCAGCGGCCCTGACCGCCGGACGGACACGGGCTGACGGCCCTCAGCGTCGCTCGGTGGATGGCGTCGTGGTCGATCCGGTCGTGCGGCGTGTGGCGATGGGAAGGGCGATGCGAAGGGTGATGCGGCGGGTGGTAGTTCGGCGTGTGGAAGTTCATCGTTGCCTCCGGGGCGAGCCTCTTGTTCGGGTGATGCTCCCATCATGTGGCATCGGTCGGGCGAGGGCTTGGAGAGGGGGTGGAGATCCGCTGGATTCGCGCGCCGCGATCATCACCGCCGGGCGCGACGGTGCCCCGCCGGGGTCCCGGCGGGGCACCGACCCTTCTGGATGCTCAGGCGGCCCGGGCGACGGGGATCCGCTTGGTCGTGTCCGCGTCCTCGTCGATCGGCACCCGGATCTCCAGGATGCCGTCCTGGTAGGTCGCGGTCACGTCGTCCTCGGTCGCTCCCTTGGGCAGCGGCATCGAACGCTCGAACGAGCCGTACTGGAACTCCGACCTCCACCCCGTGACGTCCTCCTCCTTGGTCTCCGTCCGGCGCTCGGCCTTCAGGTGCAGGCGATGGTCGGTCACGGTGATCTCGACGTCCTCGTCGGGATCGATGCCCGGCATCTCGGCCCGGATCACCAGGTGCCCGTCGGTCTCGAATTCCTCGATCTTCATCGGGGACTCCTCGAACAGGTCACCGAACAGATCCGGCATCTCGAAGAACCGACGGTTCATCCACGTCGGCCAATCGAGCTCGTGTTGCATCCGCTTCACCAGTGTCATCGAGTCCTCCTTCCTGTGCGCGTGGTGGATGCCGGGAGGCGACTCCCGACACCTACATCGAACCTCCGCCCGACCTGCGACGACAGGTCCGAATGGCACTGGAGCCGACGCGCCGCGGTCGGTTGACTGGAATCGACCGGCAATCAGGGAGAGGAGGGTCACGATGCGGACCGACGGACACCAGACACGCGACGGCCCGTCGTTCGACGAGCTCCGACTCGCGGTGGACCATGGGCGCGGTCTGCCGGATCACGATCCGGCGCACGCACCCGGCAAGCGCCGGATCGGCCGGGTGGCCGACGCGGCGACGCCTCCGCAGGTCCGGCTCGAACGTCGTCGTCACCAACCATGGGTCCCCACCAGTGGGCTGGTCGGCCGCACGCGTCGCTCGGCGCGACGCGGCTGACCCGGATCATGGTCGAGAGCGGGTCATCCGAGGGGTGACGGTCAGTAGCGGATCACGCTGTCACCCATCGCGCTCGCGTGCGCGGAGCACGGCAGCTGCGCCTCGGCTCGGGCGTAGTACGCCGCCGCTGCAGCGCGATGGGTGACCTCGAGCTTCATCATCACGCTGGACACGTAGTTCTTGACCGTCTTGTCCGACAGTCCCATCTCGCGGGCGATCTCGCGGTTCGTGAACCCTCGGGCGAGGTGCCCGAGCAGTGTCCACTCCTGGTGGGTCAGCCGGCCGAGGTGCTCGTCGTGGTCGGCCACACGGGCGAGCTCGTCGATGCGGCGCTGGTGGCGCTGATCGGTGAGTGGTCGTCCGGCGGCGAGTCGTTGGATGCTGTCCACGAGCTCGTCGATCGACACCCGCGTCGTGAGGACGGCTTCTGCCCCGGCATGGACGGCGTGCGCGACGACCGGTTCGTCCCCGTACGCGGTGAGTGCGACGCGACGGGCATGGGCGCCCGTCGAGCGCAGGAAGCCGAGGACGCGGGTGCCGCATCCGTCCGGCAGGTTGAGATCGACGAGGACCACGTCGGGGTCCGCGAGCGGGAGTCGTGCCGTCGCCTCGGCGACCGTGCTCGCCTCCCCGACCAGGTGGAGGCCGGGGGCTCCGTCGAGCGCCAGCCGCAGCCCGGCGCGCATCAGCTCTTCGGCTTCGACGATGAAGACACGGATCGGTTGATCGTTCATGGCAGTGGCCGCGGTGCTCCGGGGGGAAGGTCAGGGGCGCGTCGAAGGAAGGCCCGCGCCCCAACGGACGGGCGCCGCACGCCGGGAGCGCGCCGCTCAGGCGTCTTCGAAGTGCTGGATGTAGGCGTCGGTGCCGGGGTAGATGATCGATTCGTGACCGTCGTCGTCCCATCGGACCAGGTACGGCGGCTCGCCGTCGGCGCCTCGGACCTCGAGGATCTCGCCGTCACGGTCGTGCTCGCCGACCTTGTGACCATGGATCACGATGCGGTCACCCGCTGTCGTCTTCACGTGCACACCTCCTTCTCGCCTCGATCGTGCACCGGGCCACGGTGCGCCGACCAGGGACGAAGGGCCTGACCGGACCCTCGTCCGTGGCGGGTGGTCGGCCCATCTCGGCCGGGTGCGTCCCTCCTGTCTACGGTGATCGGCCATGGGAGAACTCGTCCGATCGGAACACAGCGGAGGTCGGGCGACGATCACGCTCGACTCACCGCACAACCGCAACGCGCTGTCGCAGCAGCTGGTCCGTGAGCTGGGGGACTGCCTCGACGAGGCGTCCCGGGCGCGGGTGATCGTGCTGCGCCACGAAGGCCCGGCGTTCTGCGCCGGTGCCGACCTCAAGGAACGCAAGGACGACGGTGCGGTCGACTCGCGGCCCATGGTGGCGGTGATGGAGCGGCTGATGGACGTGCCGTGCCCGACGATCGCCGCCGTGAACGGCGCCGTGCGCGCCGGTGGGATCGGTCTGATGGCCTCGTGCGACCTGGTGGTCGTGAACCCGGCCGTCGACTTCGCGCTGACCGAGGTCCGCATCGGCGTCGCAGCGGCGATCATCTCGGTCCCGATCCTGCGACGCGTGCCTCCGGGGAAGATCGCCGCGGCCATGCTCACCGGCGACCCCTTCGACGCCCACCACGCCCGGGAGATCGGGCTCGTCTCCCACGTCGCCGACGACGTCGACGGCACGGTCGACCGGCTGTGCCACGGCGTGCTCGCGGGTGCCCCCGGTGCGGTGGCGGCGACGAAGGACATCCTGCGCCGGGTACCGGGCATGGACCGCGGTGCGGCGTTCGACGAGATGCGCCGGCTCAGCGAGGCCCTGTTCCTCGGACCCGAGGGGCAGGAGGGGATGGCGGCGTTCCGCGAGAGGCGGCTGCCGGTCTGGCCGGAGCCGAGCCATGACTGACCGACGGACGGATCGGCGGCGGACCGACCCGCTCCGCATCGCGAACTGCTCCGGCTTCTACGGCGACCGCATCACCGCCGCCCGGGAGATGGTCGAGGGCGGGCCGATCGACGTGCTCACCGGCGACTGGCTCGCCGAGCTGACGATGCTGATCCTCGCCCGCACGAAGGCCAAGCGACCGCGCGGCGGGTTCGCCCGGACCTTCGTGAGCCAGATGGAGCAGGTGATGGGCACGTGCCTCGACCGAGGCATCAAGGTCGTCTCGAACGCCGGTGGTCTCGACCCCGACGGCTGCGCCGAGGCCGTGCACGAGGTCGCCGAGAAGCTGGGCCTCGCGCCGAAGATCGCCTACGTGGAGGGCGACAACATCCTCGACCGTCTCGACGAGCTCGTCGCCGCCGGCGTCGACCTCGCGCACTTCGAGACCGGCGAGCCGGTCGGCGACGTCACGCGGTTCATCTCCGCCAACGCCTACTTCGGGTGCTGGGGGATCGTCGAGGCGCTGCATCGCGGTGCCGACATCGTCGTCACCGGACGGGTGACCGATGCCGCGGTCGTCTGCGGGCCTGCAGCGTGGCACCACGGGTGGGCGCGCGACGACTGGGACGCGCTGGCGGGTGCGGTGGTCGCCGGCCACGTGATCGAGTGCGGCACGCAGGCCACCGGTGGCAATTACTCGTTCTTCACCGAGGTGTCCGGCCTGGAGCACACCGGGTTCCCCTGGGCAGAGGTCGCGGCGGACGGATCGTGCGTGATCGGCAAGCACGACGGGACGGGCGGTCAGGTGTCGGTCGGCACGGTCACGTCGCAGCTGCTCTACGAGATCGGGAGCGAGCGGTACTACGGGCCGGACGTGACGACCCGGTTCGACACGATCGAGGTGGAGGAGGTCGCGCCCGACCGCGTGCGCATCTCGGGAACGCAGGGTGAGCCGCCCCCGACCACGCTGAAGGTCGCGATGAACGAATGGGGTGGATACCGCAACGACGTCGTCGTCGCTCTCACCGGGCTCGACGTCGCCGAGAAGGCAGCCCTGGTCGAGCGGGCGTTCTGGGCGAACCTGCCGTACTCGCCAGACGACTACGAGACGGTCGTCTCACGGCTGGTGCACACCGGGAAGGACGACCCGGCCACGAACGAGGAGGCGACGAGCCAGTGGCGCCTCACCGTGAAGGACCGCGACGAGCGCAAGTGCGGCCGAGGGATCTTCGACGCCACGGTCGAGATGGCGCTCGCCACCATCCCGGGCTTCTACGCCCTGCAGGCGGGCAGCGGCACGCCGCAGCCGTACGGCGTCTACCGGCCCGCGGTCGTCCCCGCGGAGATGGTGCCGCAGCACGTCGTGCTGCTCGGCCCCGACGGCACCGCGGTGGATCGAACCGTCGTGGAGTCGGTCGCACCTCCCGGTGACGTGTCGGTCGAGCCGCGGTCCGGCCCCTCGGTGGCGGTCCCCGGCGGTCCGACGCGCCGCGCCCCACTCGGCGTCGTCGTCGGCGCTCGCTCGGGGGACAAGGGAGGCAACGCCAACCTCGGCGTGTTCACCCGTGACGACGCCGCGTGGGCGTGGCTGGACGAGTACCTCACGGTCGATCGGTTCCGGGCGCTGCTCCCCGAGACCGACGGCCTCGAGGTGCAGCGCCACCGGCTGCCGGCGATCCGGTCGCTCAACTTCGTGATCGTCGGACTGCTCGAGGAGGGTGTCGCTGCGTCGTCCCGTCAGGACGGCCAGGCCAAGAGCCTGGGGGAGTGGCTCCGAGCGCGGGTCGTCGACATCCCCGAGTCGCTGTTGACCTGACCCCCACCCTCCTCCGGCGCCAACGCCGACTCTGGGGAAGCGAGACCGACGAAGGTGGGCATGATCGCTTCCGCAAAGTCGGGGCGCTCCGTCATCGAACCAGGGTGAACAGGTCGTCGGCGCCCACCGCGACCGCGGTGCTGCCGAGCAGGCGGCGCCACTCCCGGGTCGTACCCCACTCGTGACGCCACGACCAGAGCCGTCGCGTGAGCTGGTGGAGGCGGTACTCGCGCGTCACGCCCATCGCGCCGTGCGCCTGGTGGGCGGCGCGGGTGCCGACTGCGATCGCGTCGTCGACGACGACCCGGGCCGCGGCCACCTCGTCGGTGCCGCCGCCACGGGCGACGGCCCGGAGCGCGACGGCGGCGGCCATCTCGGCCTTCGCCGCGCATTGGGCCACGGTCACGAGGTGGTGCTGCACCGCCTGGAACCGGGCGACCGGCTGCCCGAACTGGCGGCGCGCGTTGGTGTAGTCGACCGTGAGTTGCGCGATCGACGACAGCGCGCCCGCTGCCATGAGCGATCGCGACAGCGAGCCGCGCAGCCGGAGGAGGTGGGAGGCCCGGTCGGGGAGCGGTGCGGTCTCCCAGTCGTCGCGTGGCGCCGTGACGGTGACCCGGTCGCGGGCTTCGCCGGCGAGGTTCGACCCGGGACCGACCGAGACCTGATCCGGCCGCACGGAGACCACGATCCCGTGCCGCTCCAGGGGGTGGACCCCCTCACCGCTCCCGGTGCTCACGAACACGATCCGCTCGGCCTGTCGCGCCCACGCGAGGGGCGCCGCGAGCTCGAGCCCGGCGTCGGTCGTCCTGGCGCCGATCGTCGGGGCGACGGTCACCGGGCCGGCGGGAACCGAGAGCCCTGCTTCGGCGAGCAGCCATCCGCCGAGCATCGCGGTCTCGGCGAGGGGAACCGGTGCGGCGTGGACCCCGGTCGCCCGAACGAGCGCGCCGGCATCGAACAAGGTGCCGCCGGCGCCGCCCCGGTCCTCGCCGATGCCCACCCACGGGAACCCGGCCGCCTCCAGCGCCGACCACGTCGTGGCCGACCAGCCACCGTCCGCCTCGGCGCGTTCGACCTCGTCCTGGGTGCAGACGTCGGTGAGCAACCGGTCGACGGTCTCGATGAGCACCGGTTCGGCGCTCATCGCTCGGCCCGGGAGGGTCGCAGACCCTTGGCCGCGACCGAGCGGAGGACCTCGTTGGTGCCACCGCGGATCGTGAACGACGGTTGGGTGAGCGCCGCCGTGGTGAGCAGCCGGCCGAAGATCGAGTCGTCGAGCAGGTCGGGGGCCTCGTCCGCGTACGCGAGCACGGCCGTGAGCACGTCTTGCTCGAAGCGGGTCCCCATCTCCTTCACGAGCGAGGACTCGACCGCCGGAGCCTCGCCCCGGTCGATCGACCGTGCGACCGACAACGACAGGTGGTGGAGCACCCAGTAGTTCGCCATCGCGTCGCCGAGCAGGTCGAGCAGCTCCGTGGGCGGGCGATCCCCTTCCGCGGCGAACCCCGCGTGCTCGCGGCGCAGCAGCTCCTCCACGACGAGGTACGTCGACAGCCAGCGGTCGGGGCCACCTCGCTCGTACGCGAGCTCGGACGTGTTCTGCGCCCACCCTTGCCCGACGTCGCCGAGCACCAACTCGTCGGGGACGAACACCTGGTCGAACACCACGTCGCAGAAGTCGGCCGTGCCGTCGATGAACGGGATCGGGGTGGCCCCGACGCCGGGTGCACGGAGGTCGACGATCATCTGGGTGAGGCCTTGGCGCCGGTCGTCCACCTCGTCGCGCGGGGTGGTCCGGCAGAGCACGATGATCCAGTCGTTCTGGTGGGCGCCACTGGTCCAGATCTTGCGGCCCTCGAGCACCCACCCGTCGCCGTCGCGCGTGGCCCTGGTCGAGATCGATGCCAGGTCGGACCCGGAGTCCGGCTCACTCATCCCGATGCAGAACGACAGCTCACCGCGACAGATCGGTGGCAGGAACCGCCGCTTCTGCTCCTCGGTCCCGAAGCGGGCGATGACGGGTCCCGACTGCCGGTCCGCGACCCAGTGGTGACCGACCGGCGCACCCCACCGCAGCAGCTGCTCCACGACGATGAACCGGTCGACCGCCGAGCGGTCGTGCCCGCCGTACGCGGTC
>DATHUU010000154.1:0-1736 GCA_035461925.1 Ilumatobacter sp. | reverse complement strand
CGCCGCGTCGACATCGGTCACGATCGCAGCCGGGGTGTAGCTGACGATGTCACCCTCGATCCGGACGTCCCCGGCCGACGCAGTGCCGGCATCGCGACGCACCTCGACGAGGAAGAGCGGATCGCCGTCCGGGTCGGTGTCGTTCGCGAGCACGTCGATGCGTCGAGACGTGCCGACGACGACGGTCGCAGTGTCGGGGTTCGCGACCGGAGGTCGGTTCGGCTCGTCGTCCCCGATCAGTGCGACGAGGACACTGCCGAGCACCGGGGGGCCGCGGCGATCGTCGACGCGGTAGGAGAAGGGCGAGAGATCGGCCGCGCCTGCTCGGGCGGTGATGACGAGGTCGGTTCCCTCGACACGGACCGCGATGCCGGGCGGGAGCGGCTCCACGACGGAGACGAACATCCGGTCGCCATCGGGGTCGCGGTCGTTGGCGAGCACCGACAGGTTGGTCGGGACGTCCCGGCGGACCCGGACCGCGTCGGGCCGCACGATCGGCCGACGATTCTCGTCGGTGGGTTGCGCGATCTCGACACGCACGCTCACCGGCTCGCCGACGGCGCCGAGCACGTCGGCTGGTCGGTACCGGAACGTCGCCGTCCCCGACGCCCCCGGGGCCGGCGTGTAGCGGAGCGCCGGCAGACCGGACGGTGCCACGACCTCGACCAGGTCACCGCCGACGTCGGGCGGCGTGAACGAGTCGATGCGGAGCGAGTCACGCTCGGGGTCGATGTCGTTGAACAGCACGTCGATCACGACCGCGGCGTCGGCACCGGTCTCCGCGACATCGTCGGTGCCGATCGGTGCCTGGTTGGTCGCATCGGCCGGGCGGAGCTGGATCGTCACCGTTGCGGTGGCCTCGGTACCGTCACCGTCGACGATCGTGTACCCGAACCGGTCGACGCCGACGAACCCGGCGGAGGG
Organism: Ilumatobacter sp.; assembly: GCA_035461925.1. Classification (GTDB taxonomy): domain Bacteria; phylum Actinomycetota; class Acidimicrobiia; order Acidimicrobiales; family Ilumatobacteraceae; genus Ilumatobacter. The sequence continues at coordinate 812 of DATHUU010000154.1, read as the reverse complement.
GCGGTACACGGCCGTCGTCGCGCTGGCGATCTCGACCGTCCCGTGGTTCGGATCGGTGACGGCGACGAGCGCGATCGCCTCCCCGTCGGGGTCGTAGTCGTTGGCGGTCACGACGACGGGGACCGGCGCGCCCGATCGAGCGGTCACCTGGTCGTCGACGGCGACCGGCGGGTCGTCGATGCCGTTGTTGTCGGGTTCGAACGGCACCTCGGTGCCGGCCGAACCCCCTGGGGGCCGCGTCACGTCCTGTCCCGGGCCGTCCTCGACGACCTCACCGGTCTCGCCGAGCAGCGGGATCGAGCCGTCGTTCTTCTGGATCGTCTCCACGCCCCACGGGTTCACCGCCCAGACGAGCGCGCCGTTCGTCTGGTCGATCCAGATCACGTCGGTCGACGCGGCCACCGCCAGCTCGCTGTCGGCGGGCACGCTGGTGCGAGGCCCCTCGCGGACCGACGAAGAGCGCCAGTCGACGCGGACGATCTCCTGAGGTGCGCGGCGCACCAGGACACCGGCGTCACCGGCGATCGCCAGCCGGTCGGCGCCGTCGACGCCGAGACCCTCGATCGACGCGCGTTCGTCGGCGCCGCCGCTGCCGACGCACCACAGCTCGTCGTCGGCGCCGAGCCAGCCGCAGTCGGCGGACGGGCCGGGCTCCTGCAGGACGACCTCCTGCGGATCGGCACCCGCCGGCAGGGGGACCCAGTCACCGTCGCCGAGGCGGACCCGCGCCCGTTCGACGTCGAACAGCAGCGGAGTCGACCCGACCAGGGAGAAACGAGCCGACGAGAGCCCGGTGGCGTGCGTCGTGGGAC
>DATHUU010000153.1:0-15207 GCA_035461925.1 Ilumatobacter sp. | reverse complement strand
CACGCCGCGGGCGGTGCCGCTCAAGTACTTGGCACCCGGCACCGTCTTCTTCGTGATGTTCCTCGTGTACCCGGTCGGTTACAACGTCTTCCTCTCCACCACGAACTACGGCACGGGCAACATCCTCTCGAAGGAGCAGGCCGTCACCCAGGTCCTCGACCGGGCCACCGTGTCACCGACCGAGGGACGCCGCTTCGACCTCAACGTGCTCGTGGGGCCGGGTGACGAGCTCGCGCTGTTCCTCGTCGACCCGAGCGGGGCTGAGTTCCTCGGCACGAACGAGGAGCTGGTGCCGCTCGAACCGACCGACGTCGAGCGCGATCCTGACGGCGACGTCGTCGCGGTCGGCGAGTACCGCGCCATCAACCTCGCGCAGGCCAGCGACCGCCAGCGCGAGATCGTCGACTTCGAGGTGCCGACCGAGATGGGGGTCATCAAGGTCTCGACGTTCACGTCCGCAGCCGAACGCGAGAAGACGATCGTCTACGATGCCGACGCCGATCTCATGGTCCGCACCGTCGACGGCAAGGAATTCGCCCCGGTCGACGGCCGGTTCACGGCCAGCGACGGCGAGCAGCTGCTGCCCGGCTGGCGCACATTCGTCGGCGTCGACAACTACCAGCGGATCGTCGACAACGAGGCGATCCGTGGACCGTTCATCAGGACGTTCGTCTGGACGGTCGCGTTCGCGTTCTTGTCGGTGTTGCTCACGCTCGTCCTCGGGCTCGCCATGGCGATGACGCTCGAGCACGAACGGCTCCGCGGGCGAAGGGTCTACCGGTCGCTCCTCATCATCCCCTACGCGGTCCCGAGCTTCATGAGTGCGCTGATCTGGGCGGGCCTCCTCAACCAGCAATTCGGTGTGGTGAACCGGATGCTCGGTGCCGACATCAACTGGCTGAACGACCCGACGATGGCGAAGGTCTCCGTGCTCCTGGTCAACCTCTGGCTCGGCTATCCGTACATGATGCTGGTCTCGATGGGCGCGCTGCAGACGGTGCCGAGGGACGTGATGGAGGCCGCCTACGTCGACGGTGCCCGGCCGTGGCAGGCGTTCCGGCTCGTCAAGTTCCCGCTGCTGATGATCACCCTCGCCCCGTTGCTGATCGCATCGTTCGCCTTCAACTTCAACAACTTCAACGTCATCTACCTGCTCACGCGTGGTGGGCCGCCGGTCGCCGGATCGCAGACGCCTGCTGGACACACCGACATCCTCATCAGCTACACCTATCGTCTCGCGTTCGAGGGCGGCCGCGGCCAGGACTTCGGCTTCGCCGCTGCCATCTCGGTCGTCATCTTCATCGTGGTCGCGTTGATCTCCTCGATCAGCTTCGCCCGCACCAAGGCATTCGAGGAGCTGGTGTGAGCACGCGAACACCGGCTGCGGACCTCGGTTCCGACGCCACCGTCCCAGACGCAGCGACCACGCCGACGGCACGCCGTCCGGGGAGTCGTCTTCGCTGGGTGCGCAAGGTGGGCTGGCGGCACGCGGTCGCGCTGGCGGCCCTCGCGTTCGCACTGTTCCCCGTCGTCTGGATCCTGTCCGCCTCCTTCGACCCGTCGAGCAGCCTGCAGGGCCAGCAGCTCATCCCCGACGATCCGACGCTCGACAACTACCGCACCCTGTTCGACGATCCGAACGTGCCGTACGGACGATGGTTCCTCAACACGATGATGATCGCCGGCGGTGCGACCCTGATCAACACCATCCTGTGTGCCATGGCCGCCTACGCGTTCTCACGCTTGCGGTTCACAGGTCGTCGGACGGGGCTGCTCTCGATCCTGCTGGTCCAGATGTTCCCGCAGATCCTGGCCATCGTGGCCCTCTTCGCGATCATGCAGAACATCGGCCGGGTGTTCCCCGCCGTCGGGCTCGGCTCACAGGGCGGGCTGCTGCTCATCTACCTCGGCGGTGCGCTCGGTGTGAACACCTGGCTCATGAAGGGCTTCTTCGACTCGATCCCGAGGTCGCTCGACGAGTCGGCGAAGATCGATGGCGCCACCCACTTCCAGATCTTCCGGATCATCGTCCTGCCGCTCGCGGCCCCGGTGCTCGCCGTCGTGGCGCTGTTGACGTTCATCCTGCTCATCAACGACTTCCTGATCGCCAGCGTGATGCTGAACGACGTGGAGGACTACACCCTGGCGGTGGGCCTGTACCGGTTCATCGACGGGCGCTATGGAGCGAACTGGGGTCCGTTCGCGGCTGGCGCGCTCCTCGCCGCCTTACCGGTGATCCTGCTCTTCCAGTTCCTGCAGCGTTACATCGTGTCCGGGTTGACGCAGGGCGCCGTCAAGGAATGATCGCCAGGCCGCTCGGCTGCAACGCGAGCCGGCGCGGGGCTGCTCCGCGTGGACAGCAACACCGCCCGGACCGCCCGACACGGGTGTTCAACGGATCGACACATCTCTGATACATCGGGGCAGCTACGACGAGAACCTGCCGTCGCTGGCGTGAGGACTGCAGGCCGTCGAGCTCTCCTACCGCGGAGTCTCATGGGACCCGAACTGACCGGTCTGCCAGTTCGGCAGCACCGCTCGACTCTGTCACGACGCCCCGGTACAACAAGCTCCATCCGGTGTGCTGGTGCGACGCATCTGCGTGTCCTCGTCGCCGAAGATGTCGTTGCCGAACGAACCGAAGTACGCCCACCAATCAGGAGACTCCCTGCGTTCGGGGACCCCGATGAAGCGGAGCAGGAGTGATGTGGCCTTACGCATTGGAGCGCCCTTCGTACTGCGCATCGGACTCGATACGCTGTGCTGTCGGATACCCGGGTGGACCATTCTGGGAACGTGCCCATCGTCACGACAGCGGCGCTCGCCGCAGGCCGTTCCCGGGCCGAGCAAGTTGCGTTTGCAGACCGCCGCATTCGCTGCACCGACAGCATCGAGCCAGCAGAACTTGACGTCGCGGAAGTCCACGGGCCAGAGTTCGCTGGCAGCATGTTGGTGGGACCGGGAGGCCCGATGGTGTCGGACCCAATCGAAGGCGCCATTGCTCGGATGGTGGAGGTTTCCACTCGGACGTCGCCGAGCGATGTGCTCGGACTCCTCGACCTGATGTGTGAGCTCCTCTCGGCTCAGGCGGCCCGGTTTCACGTGGCGGACTACTCGCTCAGAAGTCTGCAACACATCGACGCGAGCGGCCGCGCGGGAACTGCCCAGCTGATCGCTGGAACGCTGATCGGACGCGTGTTCACGAGCGGCGAGATCCAGGTATCGGGGGCGAACCCGACGGTGGTGTTGGTTCCGCTGGTCGAGGGATCGAGCCGGATCGGCGTGTTGGAGCTGGACTTCGAGGTGTGGGACGGTGACGTACCCGACCTCGTCGATCCGCTCGTCGCCATCTTCGTGATGTCGTGGATCGTGAAGGGTCGTTATACCGACACGGCCGCTCGTGCCCGGCGATCGGAGCCGCTGTCGGCCGCGGCAGAGGTGCAATGGGACCTGCTCCCGCCTCTGACGTGCGCGACCGAGCATGTCGCCGTCAGCGGCATCCTCGAGCCTGCGTATGCCATCGGTGGGGACTCGTTCGACTATGCCTTCAACGCGTCTCGCGTTGACTTCGCCATGGTCGATGCGATCGGCCACGGCATGTCCGCAGTGCTGATGGCAGCGGCTGCGATCAACAGTCTCCGGAACTCGCGTCGCGCGGAACGGGATCTCATTGCGGCCTACGAGATCGCAGACGCCGCGATCTCGGCTCAGTTCGGGAGCTCGTACTTCGTCACCGGCATCATCGGTACGTTGGACCTGCAGACCAGCACGCTCACATGGATCAACGCCGGTCACGTCGCGCCTCTGCTCGTGCGCAATGGCAGCTACGGCGGGGCGCTGCGCTGCAAGCCGTCGAGACCGTTCGGACTCGGCGGGCCGATCGTCGAAGTGGCCGAGCAGGTGCTCCAGAGCGGCGACCGCGTGCTCTTCTACACGGACGGAATCAGTGAGGCGCGATCGTCGGACGGTTCCTTCTTCGGCGACGGTCGCCTTGCCGATTTCCTGGTCCGAGCGTCACTGGAGAACCTGCCCGTGCAAGAAACCGTTCGGCACCTCGCCGACAACATCATGAAGTTCTCCGACGACGCCCTTCGCGACGACGCCACGATGCTGCTCCTGGAACACCACCCACCCCAGCCTGGCCTGTCCCCACGTGCCTGAGGTGCGAGTTCGACGAGGGGGCCCCATCCCTTCGACAGAACAAGGCCCGTCGGGCGACGAAGTGTCCTCGTGTTCTGGGCTGACGTGTTTGGGTGTAGACCCCGCAGGGAACGATCCACGGTGATGGCTGCCAGCAAGGATCGCTCGATTACCTTGCCGGCTGAACGTGCCAGCATCAAGCGGGCACGGGACTTCGTGGCTCGAGCCGTCGCCGATCATGTCGCCGACCCGGCAGAGGTGCTGCTGATGACGAGCGAGCTGGTCTCGAACGTCGTCGGTCATGTCGGGAGCGAGGTGACCATCACACTTGGCGACGGACCCGTCGTGCGGATCGAGGTCCACAACCACGAGGCAGCGACCGAAGCCTTCCGAGAGCTCCTCCACCACAGCCCGCGTCCGACCAACACATCGCCGACCGGACGTGGGCTCGCCCTCGTGCGCTCACTCGCTTCGCGGGTTGGACTCGATGACGAACCCGGCGGGGGCAAAGTCGTCTGGTTCGAGTGGGAGCACCCAACCGGCGAAGGCCAGGGTGAGGCCGAACTCGAGGCTGGTGGCGAACCGGTCGCCGCCCTGTAGCGCACGCAGATCCTGAGCCCAGTCGCGAACGACGCCAGGTGGCGTCGATGCATGGTGAACCGACTGCGGCGACCCGACGTGACCGAGGCGCTGGGTTCCACCGGTGGCGCAACCCGTGGGGCACCCGTCGGTACCGAGCGACCAGCACCACGAGAGCTGTGGACGTTCCTCGCCGTCGCGTTGGTGTGCGGTGAGCTACTTGGTTGGGTCGGTGATCTGTCCGACGAACAGAGTCGCCCCGCTCGTGCCGTCGACGATGCGGTACAGAAACGGTCGGTCGAGGACGACGGGGACCGGTTGCAGCGGTGGTCCGCTCACGGGGTAGGCGAGCACGACGGTGGCCGCTGCCGCCTCGGTGCCGTGTTCGTCCATCGCAACGAATGCTTCGTGGATGACTTGGTCGATGATCAAGCGCGGGTCGTCGGCGATCCCGAGAAGACCGCCGGGGCCGTAGGGTGCCGTGAGTCCCATCGCGTTCAAGACTGTGCTGAGCTCAGTGCTGGTGCGAGTCTCGAATCGCGGAACGGCCAGCTCGGCGCCGCTCGTGCGGTTCAACTCGTAGTCGGTCAGGACGGTCGGCAGGTTGGCAGCGATCTCATGGAACCGTCCTTCGTCGGGAAGGATGAACTGTGCGCTGAGGCCGCCGACGTAGCTCTTGGTCGCGGCGACCCAACCGTCGCCCGCCGCCGACGACGAACTTGTGCCGTTCATGAGAGCGACGTCGACGGTGCTGCCGTCAAGCATCGTGAACGAGTGGTCCGTTGTTGCGGTCTCGTCGAACGTTTCGAGCCACGACGCCTCGAGGTACAGGGCATTGACCAGCGCGAGGACGGTCTCAGGTTTGATCGTGCCGTCGGAGATCAGGTCGACGATCTGGTCGTTGGTGGCATCAGCGACGAAGTCGTTGATCTCGTGAGCGACGCTGTCGGGGTCGGGCATGAAGTCGACCTCGCGCAGCACCGGTCCGTAGTTCGTCCCAACGGCGTCGAGGTAGTCGGCGTCGAACGGATAGCCCTGTTGGAGGAACGCAGCGTTGGCGATGTTGATCGTCACCTCGCCTGGATCGTCGTCCTCGCCGAAACTCCCGGGGGTTCGAGCTTCGAGGTCTTGCTCCAACGCGTTCATCGAGGCATGGAAGACAGCCGGATCGTCGATCCGCAGCAGGGTTCTCATCTGCTCCTGCGCCGCCTCGACCGTGCCCGGTTCGACCATCGCGAGCGCGATCGCCACGCTCGCTGGCGAGACGGTGACGTTCGCCGCCGAATCGCCAGAGCGGACCTGGTCGAACAGGTCGAGACCGAACTCGGTGATCGCCTCGCCGGCCACGCCCGGACCAGCCACCGGCGCGGCTCGCGCAGCAACTGGCACAACGGCGCCCGCAGCGCCGCCGACCGCGGAGGTAGAAGGCAACGAGTCGGGAGCCTCGACTCCGTCGATGCTGCTCGTCGTTGACGAGTCGGAGGGTTCGCCTGAATCGGGATCGCGTCCATCGCCGCAGCCCGCAACGACGCCGACACCCACGAGAACCGCGCACCAAGCAAGACGACGCATACCACCCATGATGGTCTGACGTCCCAAGCGGCGCCGCAGTTCCCGATCGAACACAGTCACCGTTGCCGGCGAGACAGCGCTAGATCTCGCGACCACCGACCGTGGTCGACCGGGGCAGAGTCGAGAAAGGCCTGTTCAACCTGGTCGGGATGGGGAGATTCGAACTCCCGACCCCCTGCTCCCAAAGCAGGTGCGCTAGCCAGACTGCGCCACATCCCGGTGCGCCGGTCGACGGCGCCCGTGGGAGTGTACCGGGGGATCAACCGGGGTGATCGAGGGCCTGCACGACCCGTGTGCCGTCGTGGTGGACGAAGGTGGCCGTGAACCTCTCGACGGTGACGTCGACGACGAGGAACCCGTGACGGCGCAGGTCGAGATGGTCGATGCCGGCGTTGAGCCGGCGGATCATTCGATCGACGAGCCACGCCGGGAGCCACGTCGTGTCCCGAACCGCCTCGGCGAACGTGGTGCCGGAGATCGAGGGCGAGGTGAACTCGTGGGCGATCGTCCGGTCCCCCTCGAGCAGAGCTCGTGCCCAACCGGCGTGGAGATCGCCCGACAGCAACACCGCCGTACCTGGCACCTGGTCGAGCAGGTCGACGAGCCGCCGGCGAGCGGCCGGGAACCCGTCCCACTGGTCGGGGTTCACGACGCGGCGCCCGGGGGGCCACCGCAGTGCCGGCATCCACCCGAGCGTCATCGGTGAGACCTGGACCTGGTTGGCGAGGACGAACCAGGGGGAGTCGGTGCCGATCGTCGACTCGATCCGGCCCCACTGCTCCTCCGTGAGGAGCGCGGTGTCCGGACGCGACGTCGACGGACCCGAGGTGTCGACCGGTGGTCGACCACCGAAGCGCGCATCGACCAGGAGGAGGTCGAGCAACCCGTCGATGTGGAGGTGGCGGTCGAGCTCGGGCTCGACCGCTGTCGACCTCGTCGGCATCCACTCCCGCCATGCGCGCTGCCCGGCCGCGCGGCGGTCGCCGCGCGGGTCATCCGGCGCGTTGTCCATGACCTCGTGGTCGTCCCAGATCGAGAGGAACGGGACCTCGGCGTGCAGTCGCTGCAGCGCCGGGTGTCCGCGGTGCTGTCGATACCGGCGGCGATAGTCGTCGAGCGTCCGGCAGTCGTAGGGCGGGTCGGTCGGCGGACCGTCGGGTGGGGTCTCGCCGACCTCGTAGATGTAGTCGCCGAGATGGAGCACCAGGTCGGGTGCCTCGGCGAGGATCGCGGCGTAGTCGTCGAAGCCGGGCCATCCCCATCGCGAGCAGCAGGCGACGGCGATCCGGAGCGAGCCGGCGGTCGACGGCAGCGTCCGCGTCCGGCCCGCGAGCCGATCCCCGTTCGCTTCGAAGATGTAGTGGTAGTCGGTGCCGGGGACGAGGCGATCGACCACCACCCGGCACGTGTGGTCGGCGTCCGCGGCCGCCCACGCCCGCCCCCGATCGACCAGCCCGCCACGCTCGGTCCACAGCGACCAGGTGATGGGGACCGGTCGATCACCCGCGTCGTCCACACGGGTCCACAGCACCACGCTCGTCGGCGTCGGGTCACCGCTCGCCACGCCGTGTCGAAAGGCGCGGTGTGGTCGGGAGCCCGACATGGACGCTGCGGGAGCTCCAGACGTGGTCGTGGCCGTCGATGGGCGCGTTCGGAGAGCGTCATGTGGGTCGACCACGGCGCTGCGGTACCCGGTGCGCCGTCGACCGAAACCCAGGTGGTCTCGGCGCTGCGGCTGCGCACTGCGAACCGAGGGCCAGCCTCCGTTCGCGGGGTGGGACGGCCGTACCATGGCACCTACCATGTCCTCGATGCACAACCCGGGTCCCGACGACCAGCAACCGACCGAACCCCAGCTCGACCCCGTGGCCGGCGTCCCGCCCACGGAGGGTTGGGCGCCACCTCGGGTCCAGACCACGCCGATCGAGGAGCTCGATACCGACCAGGGGTTGATCGGACTGTCCTTCGAGGATCAGTTCCGTGCCCAGGAGTTCCTCACGGCGATGAGCCGCCTCGCCAGCAAGGGGGCGCTGCGGCTCCGGGACGCCGTCATCGTCAGCAAGGACGCGAACGGTGATGTGAAGGTGCGCGAGACCATCGACCCGCAACCAGGGCGAACCGCGGCGTCGGGGGCGATCTGGTCGGGCCTCCTCGGGCTGATCATCGGCGGGCCCGTCGGGTGGATCGCCGGACTCGGGATCGGTGCCGGTGCCGGTGCCATCACGGCGAAGGTCGTCGATCTCGGCGTCCCCGACGAGTGGGTCGACTGGTTCCGCGACGCCGTCCGCCGTGGCACGACGACGGTGGTGATCCTCGCGGAAGACCTCGACGTCCGTGCGCTCGAGGAGGAGGTCAAGCGCTTCGCGGGCGCCGAGCTCGTCCACGCCACCCTCCCGGCAGCGACCATCAGCCAGCTGCGCGCCGCCCTCGGCGACACCTCCGCTGGCTGAGAGCGGTCCGGCACCGCCCCGGGCTCGTCGGCCGGCGGCCGCTACATTCGGATCATCGATCGCCGACTCGCCGTCCTCGGGCCTGCCGCGCTGCTGACGGCATCCCTCGTCTGGATCACCACCTCGCGCCAGCCGGCCGGATCGGAGCTCGGCGCCGCAAGGCTCGTGACGGCAACCGCGGACACGACCGTCGCCCCTGGCCCGGCCGCGATCGTGACACCCACGACGACCACCCTGCCCACGACGATCGCGGCCACGACGACCCCGACCACGACGGCGGTCCCTCTCGCGAGCGATGACGGCAAGACCTCGGCCGAGCGGGTGCTCGTCGACGCGTTCACCGTGACCGACGACGACCTGCAGCCGAAGAGCATCGTCGCGTCCGGTGACGGGCTGTTCTTCGCGCAGAACATGATGTACCGCCACAACGTCGCCGTGTACGACCGTGCCGGCAACGAGGTCGGTGTCATCCCCGACGAGGTCGACCTCGCGGCGTTCGGTGTCGACGGGGGAGCGGTCGTGCAGGGCTCCCCGGTCGAAGCGGCGTTCACGCCCGACGGACGGTACGTCTACGTGTCGAACTACAAGATGTTCGGCCCCGGGTGGAACCCGGTCGCCGACGACAGCTGCGACCGCGGCGATTGGGACGACAGCTTCGTCTACAAGATCGACGTGGTGACGCTCGCGATCGTCGCGGTCGTTCCGACCGGTGCGGTGCCGAAGTTCCTCGCCGTCTCCCCGGATGGGTCGCGCGTCGTCGTCTCGAACTGGTGCGGGTTCGACGTGTCGGTCATCGACACCGCGACCGACATCGAGCTCGGTCGCGTCGATGTCGGCCGGCACCCGCGGGGCATCGCGATCCGGAGCGACTCCCGCTACGCGTACGTCACCGTGATGGGGGAGGCACGGATCGACGTCATCGATCTCCGATCCCTGAGCGTCGTCAACTCCTTCGAGGATGCCGCGGGCAGCACGCCCCGCCACGTCGTGCTGTCCGACGACGACCGGTACCTGTACGTCTCGAACCACAAGATGAACTCGGTCCGCAAGATCGACCTCTCCACAGGGCAGGTGGTCGGCACTGCGGGCACCGGTGTCGAGACGAGGACGATGGCGATCTCGGACGACGGCGAGAGCCTGTATGTCGTCAATTACCAGGACGGCACGATCAGCAAGGTCCGCACGAGCGACATGGAGATCCTCCAGACCGTGTACTCGGGGGTCCACCCGGTCGGCATCACCTACGACGCCGACACCCGTCAGGTTTGGGTCGCCAACTACGCCGGCACCCTCCGAGTGTTCCTCGACCAGTGACGAACCGTCTGCCGGAAACCGGGTCATGACCGGTCGGAGGCAGACAGGACGTTCTCATAGGACGTCGAAGGTGAGGCCGGCGTGGGCGACGAGGCGCTCCACGAGGAGGTCCCCGAACGCGGTGGCCGGGGTCCAGAAGCCGCCGCCGACATCTGTGTGGTCGACATCGCGGAATGCGAGCGCAGCCTCGGCGAGCATCCTCGCCGTCGATCCGTAGCCGGGGTCGCGGTCGCCGGTCACCTTGGTCGCGATCTCGTCACCGTCGGCGGTGCGGCCGTACAGGCGGACGTCGAAGAACCCGGCTTCCTGGGTCTCCGGGCTCGGACCCTCGCCCGGATCGGGCAGGACCTTCCGGAGCAGCGAGCGTGTGGGACCGAACGCAGCCGCACCTGCGAACCCGGCCATCCCCCCAGCGACCGCCACGGCCTTCAGCGCGCCGATCGGTCCCGCGCCGACCGACATCGCCTCGTCGTACTCGAACTCGTCGCCCCAAGGTCGCCCGAGCAACGCGTGCGTGCGCTGGACGACACGCGTGTTGGTCGCCGCCATGATGAACGGTGCCACCCATGCTCCCGACGCCGGATCCCGTTGCGGCATCGTCACGTTCGGCTGCCTCGGCCCGGAGCGCATCCCCTCCGGTGCGAGCGCGTAGGGATTGCCGAGCATCGCCCGCAGCCCGGGATCGCGGCGCGCCTCCTCAACCAGGTTGAGCCCGCTCGCGATCGTGCCTCCGGACGCGCCACCTCGTGCCGCCTTCAGCCGGAACGCGATCGACGTGCACGGAACACCGAACCGTCGGATCGACGATTGCTGGGTGAACCACACGCCGAGGTCGGACGGGATCGAGTCGAACCCGCACGCGTGGACGATCCGTGCCCCGGTCCGCTCGGCGGCCGCCTGGTGGGCGTCGATCATCGCCCGCATCCACTGTGGTTCACCCGTGAGATCGCAGTAGTCGGTGCCGGCGCGGGCAACCGCCGCCACCAGCGGTGAGCCGTAGAGCGCGTAGGGACCCACGGTCGACACGACCACGCGGCTCGATGCCGCCAGCGCGTCCATCGCGTCGTGGTCGCCGGCGTCCGCGACGATCAGCTCCACCTCGGCACCGCTCGTGTCGGCGACGTCGGCCAGCTTGGATCGGTTGCGGCCGGCGATCGCCCATCGGAGATCGGTCGGTGCCCGTTCGACCAGCCAGGTCGTGAGGATCTGACCGACGAAGCTCGTGGCGCCGAACACGACGAGGTCGTACGGACGGTCGGATGCTGCAGCCATCCCATGAGTGTGACACCCACTCGTCAGGATGGTCGTCATGAACGAGATGAACGGCTCCGGCCTCACGATCTCCTGCGACGAGTGCTCCATGCGACGCACGTCGGCCTGCGACGACTGCGTCGTCACCTTTCTCCTGAGCGACGACAGCGGTGAACGGTCGGCGCACGACGTGATGGTCCTCGATCTCGACCAGGCCCGGGTCGTCAGGTTGCTGGGTCAGGCGGGGCTCGTCCCCGACCTGAAGTATCGCGTTGCCGGCTGACCGGCTGACCGGCGGTCCGGCTCGCCCGCTCCGCCCTACGCTGGGTGGATGCGCCGTCCGGAGCCGTTGCCGACGTGGGAGGAGGTCGTCGACCTGGCCGGCGCGCACGGCATCACCCAGGTCGGGGTCGCGCCGGCGACCGTGCTCGACCGCGCCCGCGACGAGCTCCACCGACGCAAGGCGGCCGGGCTGCACGCCGGCATGGGGTTCACCTACCGCAACCCGGACCGGTCGACCGATCCGAACCGCGCCGTCGACGGCGCCCGGTCGATCATCGTCGCCGCCCGTCCGTACCTCGCGGACGACGAGCCGGAGCGGCCGCGAGGCGCACAGGCCCGGATCGCCCGTTACGCGTGGGTCGACCACTACGCGCCGCTTCGCACCGGCCTCCGGGAGGTCGCCGCCCGCATCAGGCGGTCCGGCCACCGCGCTGTCGCCTTCGCCGACGACAACTCGATCGTCGACCGCGAGGTCGCCCATCTCGGCGGCCTCGGCTGGTTCGGCAAGAACGCCAACATCTTGCTTCCCGGAGCCGGCAGCTTCTTCGTCCTCGGGTCGATCATCACGACGGCCGAGTACCCGCCGGGCGAGCCCGTGGCGGACGGGTGTGGTACGTGCCGGCGCTGCCTCGACGGCTGCCCGACCGGCGCGATCGTCGCGCCGGGAGTCGTCGACGCCAACCGCTGTCTCGCCTGGCTCGTGCAACAGCCCGGTTCGTTCCCCGAGGAGTTCCGGGAGGCACTCGGCGATCGTCTCTACGGTTGCGACGACTGCCAGGAGGTCTGCCCGCCGTCGGTCCGTCTCGGTCGGCGTCACGTCGTCGATCTCGGCGACGAACCCGAGGTGCAGGCTTGGGTCGATGTCCTCGATCTGCTCGACACCGACGACGCCACCCTGCTCGCGCGCCACGGCCGTTGGTACCTCGCCGACCGCGACCCTGTGTGGTGGAGGCGCAACGCCCTGATCGTGCTCGGGAACGTCGCGGACCCGGCCGACGAGCGCACCCGACGCACCATCGCCCGGTACCGTGCCCACCCGGATCCGCTCCTGCGGGAGCACGCCGACTGGGCGGCCGCCCGCCTGCATCTCGACACGATCACCAGCACCGGCACCGAACGCCTCCGAACCTCGTGAAGCACCTGCTCGTCACCAACGACTTCCCGCCGAAGATCGGTGGCATCCAGTCGCTCCTGTGGGAGTGGTGGCGGCGACTGCCCCCCGACCGGTTCGCCGTCCTCACGAGCCCGTACGACGGCGCGGCCGAGTTCGATCGCGAGCAGCCCTATCGCATCGAACGGGTCCCGGAGCCCGTGTTGCTCCCGCACCCGGTCATGGTCAGGCGTGTGAACGAGCTCGCTGCAGACTTCGGTGCCGAGCTCGTCGTGCTCGACCCTGCGGTGCCGCTCGGCTTGATCGGGCCGTCCCTGCAGCTCCCGTACGACGTCGTGCTCCACGGCGCCGAGGTCACCGTGCCCGGACGGTTGCCCGGCAGCAAGCAGGCGCTGGCGCACGTGCTCCGCAATGCCCGCCACGTCATCGCGGCCGGTGGCTACCCCTCGGCCGAGGCCGACCGTGCTGCCGGGCGGGCACTGCCCACGACGATCGTCCCCCCGGGGGTCGACACCGACCGATTCCGCCCACTCACCACCGACGAGCGTCGCCGCGCCCGGCTCGACTTCGGGCTGCCACCGGAGGGGCAGGTGATCGTCGGGGTGTCCCGACTCGTGCCGCGCAAGGGGTTCGACACCGCGATCCGGGCGGTGGCAAGGATGCACGACACCCATCCGGAGCTGGTCCTGGCCATCGCCGGTGGTGGTCGCGACGAGCGACGACTGCGATCGCTCGCCGCCGAGCTCGGGGCACCCGTCCGCTTCCTCGGTCGCGTCGCCCACGACGATCTCCCGCGCGTGTACGGGTGCGCCGACGTGTTCACGATGCTGTGCCGGAACCGCTGGGGCGGGTTGGAGCAGGAGGGATTCGGCATCGTCTTCGTCGAGGCGGCGGCATGCGGTGTGCCGCAGGTGGCGGGTGACAGCGGGGGCGCAGCCGAAGCCGTCGCCGACGGCGAGACCGGCATCGTGATCCGGCATCCCGACCGCGACGACACCGCAGTGGACGACGCGGTGGCTGCGTTCACCCGGGTGTTCGCGGACGACGAGCTCCGGCGGCGAATGGGGGAGGCATCGCGCCGGCGCGCCGAGGTCGAGTTCTCCTACGACGTGCTCGCCGCCCGCCTCGGCGAGGCGCTCGGAGTCGACCGACCGTAGGCTGGTGCCGTGACGACTCGCGACGCGATCGTTCAGGTCAACCTGGCACTGACCGCGGTGTTCGCGGTGACGGCCACGATGGCCGCCGTCGTGTTCTCGACGACGTGGCAGTGGATCGGCGCCGTCACGGCGATGGTGCTGTTCACGATCGGCGTGTTCGCGTTCCTCTGGTCGTACTGGAACGCGGTCCAGCGGAGCCGCACCGACGAGATCGCGGTCACCCAGCTCTACCTCCTCATGGGCGAAGCGATCCCGTCACCTGTCCGGCGCGTGATGAACCTGACCCTCACGACGCAGTTCCTCATCGCACTCGCGACCACCCTCGCGCGGCCCGACGGTCCGGACGGCAACCCCGGATCGTCCCTGGCAGTCGGGTTCCTCGTCCCGATGCTCGGCTTCGGGCTCAACGGGCTCTGGGCGGTGTACCACGGCAACTTCGCGGCCCGGACCCAGCTCCGCGCGACACAGGAGGAAATCAGGCAGAATGCAGATCATGGCTGAGACCGCAACCGAGTCGATCACCATTGCGGCCCCCCTCGAGCAGGTCTGGGCGATCGCCACCGATCTCGAGAATTACCCGATCTGGACGCACGACGTGAAGGATGTCGTGATCACCAGTCGCGACGACGACGGTCGACCCAGCCAGGTCGAGTTCCGGACCTCCGCACTCGGTCGCAGCACCCATTACACGCTCGCCTACGACTACAGCGACGCTCCGAACGCTCTGGCCTGGACCATGGTGAAGGGCGACATCCAGCGTTCGATCGACGGCGCGTTCCGGTTCGAGCCGTCCCTCGACGGCGGCACGCAGGTGTACTACGACCTCGCGATCGAGCTCGTCGTCCCCTTGCCCGGCTTCGTCAAGCGTCGCGCCGAGCGGCGGATCCTCAACGCGATCAAGGAACTCAAGGCCTTCGCCGAGGCCTGATCGGCCGTCGTGGCGCGCACCGTCGGCATCGACGTCGGAGGCACCAAGTGCCTCGGGGTCGTCCTCGACGACCGAGGCGAGATCGTCGGCGAGGAGCGACGCCCGACACCGCGGGGCGCCGGCAGCCTGCCGGTGCTGATCGACACGCTCGCCGAGCTCGCGGACGTGCTCGGGCCGTTCGACGAGATCGGCGTCGGGGTGCCCGGGCTCGTGACACGCGACGGCGTCCTCCGCGCCGCGCCGAACCTCGACGGCGTGGCCGACTTCGACGTCGCAGGGCTGTTGGGCGCACGCCTCGGCCGTCGCGTCCACGTCGACAACGACGCCACGTGCGCAACGGCGGCGGAGTGGCTGTTCGGATCAGCGCGGGGCGCGACCGACCTCGTGCTCGTGACGCTCGGGACGGGGATCGGCGGCGGTCTC
>DATHUU010000152.1:0-9005 GCA_035461925.1 Ilumatobacter sp. | reverse complement strand
CTGCCCGACTGAGCTCGGGCGCTCGACCGGGTGCCAACATCGCCCGGTGGACATCGCGCAGCTGCAGCCCGAACTGACCGAGATCGCCGCCGGCCTCCGGTTCCCCGAAGGGCCGATCGCGATGCCCGACGGCAGCGTGATCCTGGTCGAGATGTTCGGACCCCGTCTGACCCGGGTGCTGCCCGACGGTTCGGTCGAGACGATCGCCGACATCGCGGGCGGACCGAACGGCGCCGCCATCGGGCCCGACGGAGCGGTGTACCTGTGCAACAACGGCGGCGTGTTCCGCCCGGCCGAGTTCGGCGATCTCCTCCTGCCGAGCCGCTTCGACGCCGCCGCGTACCTCGGTGGGCGCATCCAGCGCGTCGATCTGACCGACGGCTCGGTGATCGATCTCTACACCGAGTGCGACGGGCGTCCCCTTCGGGCACCGAACGACCTGGTGATGGACGGCCATGGCGGCTTCTACTTCACCGACCACGGCATTCGCGACCACGCCGCCCGCACGAGCGACCTGACCGGCATCTACTACGCCACAGCCGACGGCTCCAGCATTCGCGAGGTGATCTTCCCGACCGAAGCGCCGAACGGCATCGGGCTCTCGCCCGACGGGTCGACGCTGTACTGGGCCGAGACGACCTCGGGCCGCGTGTTCCAGCGCGCGGTCATCGCGCCGGGTCGGGTTGCGGAGCCGATCCCGCTCGACCCGACCGCGCTGCTCTGCGGGTTGCCGGGCATGCAGTACCTCGACTCGTTGGCTGTCGACGGCGACGGCTGGGTGTGCGTCGCCACGATCTTCAACGGCGGCATCACCGCGATCTCACCCGACGGGCACACGGTCGAGCACCATGCCACCGGCGACCTCGTGACCACCAACATCTGCTTCGGGGGCGACGACCTCGGAACCGCCTACATCACCTGCTCGAGCACCGGTCGTCTGCTCGCCACTCGCTGGCCTCGACCCGGTCTGCGGCTCGCTCACCTCTGAGCGGACGCTCGTCAGAGACCGGGCTTCCAGATCATCAGGACGAGGCCGACGATCAGGCCCAGGTGGGTGATGCCGACACCGGCCGAGAACTTCGTCGTCGCCGCGTCGCTGCGGTCGGTGATCGAGGGCCGGATGAGGAACCAGCTCACTGCGATCAGGACGACCCAGACCGCGATCGACAGCGACAGCCACAACTGCGACAGCTCGTAGGCATCCTCCGACATCCCTGCGAGCCCCATGCCGAGCACCCAGAGCGCGATGAGGGACGGGAACGTGATCCGCATGTGCATCTGAGCGATGGTGGACGTCTCACCGGCCTTGCGGAGCCCTGGATAGAGCATCAGCGGACCGAACGCCGTCACGACCGTCAGGATGTGGAGCAACGCCATCGTCCGGTAACCGAACGACTGGAGCAGGACTGCAAGCATGGCCGGCACGCTAGCGGCGCCGGTCGCGGCCGGCCATCTCCTCGATCCGTTCGACGCCGGGTGTCACAGCTGCTCGATCGCCTCGAGCAGGGCGTTCTCGACGACCTCGGTCAGCGCCGGGTGGATCCAATACGGCTCGTTGGCGATCTCCGCAGCCGTCTGGCCGAACTGCATCGCCTGGACCAGCGGTTGGAGCAGCGTCGCTGCTTGCGGGCCGATGATGTGCGCCCCGATGATCAGCCCGGTCTCGCGGTCGACGAGGACCTTGGCGAACGACGTCTCGTCCATGAGCGCCCAGCCGTAGGCGGTGCCGCCGAAGTCACGCCGACCGACGACGTAGTCGCGCCCCCGGGAGCGGGCCTGCTCCTCGGTCAGACCGACCGACGCGACCTGGGGGTTGCTGAACACCGCCGCCGGCACGGCGTGGTAGTCGACCCGGTGGAGATCCTCGGGGTGGGCGATGTTCCAGAACGCGACCTGCGCCTCGTGGTTCGCGACGTGCTTGAGCTGGAAGTCGTTTGCGATGTCGCCGATCGCCCACACGCCCGGGACGCTCGTGCGCATGTGCTCGTCGACGGCGATCGTGCCGTGATGGTGGCAGGTGAGCTCACCGAGGTCGGCGTCGAGCAGGTCGCTGTTGGGTTCCCGGCCGGTCGCGACGAGGAGCGCGTCGACCTCGACCTCGTCGCCCGCACAGTGGACGGCGATCGTGTCGTCGCGCCGCTCGATCTTGTTCGGGAGGTGTTCGAGGTGGAGGTCGACCCGCTCGCCGAACACCTGGGTGAACCGCTCGGCGACCTCTCGGTCGTGGGCCCGGAGCAGGACCTCCGACCGGTTGAACACCGACACCTTCGTGCCGAGCGCGGAGAACACGTGACCCATCTCGACGGCGATGAAACCCCCGCCGATGATGCCCAACCGCTCGGGCCGCTCGTCGAGGCGCATGATCGTGTCGGACGTGTGGAACCCGGTCTCCATCAGTCCGGGGATCGGCGGCACCACCGGTCGCGAGCCGGCGGCGACGAGGATGTGGTCGGCCGTCATCCGCCGGCCCTCGACGTCGAGCATCCGTGGGGCCACGAACCGGGCGGTGCCCTCGATCAAAGTGATGTTCGGCGACCCTGACTCGCGGTACGCGCGACCACCGTCGGCGATCGGGTCGATCCTCCCGAACACCCGGTCCCGGATCGCGGCCCAGTCGGCGCCGTGGAATCGGAGGTCGATCCCGAGCTTCGCGGCCTGAGCGGCCTCGAGCGCCTTGTCGGCGGGGATCACGAACATCTTCGATGGGATGCATCCGACGTTCAAGCACGTTCCGCCGAACGTGCCTCGCTCGACGATCGCGATCTTCCAGTCGGCGAGGTACTCGGGGACCGAGTTCCCCGATCCGCTTCCGATGATGATCAGGTCGTACTGCTCGATGTCGCGATGGTGGTCGGGGGGCACGGGTACGTGGAACCAACCCGGCTCGACTTTCCTTCCCGTTAGCCTGGCGCCCCATGGATTCGGCCACGCCACGTCGCTACGTGGTGCGCACGTACGGCTGCCAGATGAACGAGCACGACTCGGAGCGGATCGCCGGCCTGTTGGAGGCCGACGGGTACGTGCGCGCCGAGTCGCAGGACGATGCCGACGTCGTCGTCCTCAACACCTGCTGCATCCGGGAGAACGCCGACAACAAGCTCTACGGCAACCTCGGCCATCTGAAGCCCTGGAAGGACGCCAGGGAGGGTCGTCAGATCGTCGTGTCGGGCTGCCTCGCCCAGAAGGATCGGGATCTCGTGGCTGCCAAGGCCAAGCACGTCGACGTCGTGATGGGGACCCACAACGTGCACCGCGCCGCGGCACTGCTCGGTGAGGCGCGCGCCCTCGACGGCCCGCTCGTCGAGATCCTGGAAGCAGCGGTCATCGACGACCACGCCATGTTCCCCTCGGCGCTGCCCGCTCGGCGGGAGACCAGCTACAACGCCTGGGTCACGATCCAGATCGGCTGCGACAACCACTGCGCCTTCTGCATCGTGCCCGCCGTCCGCGGTGCCGAGATCAGCCGTCCGTACGCCGACATCGTCACTGAGGTCGAGCGGCTCGCCGGTGAGGGCGTCACCGAGGTGACCCTCCTCGGGCAGAACGTGAACTCGTACGGCCGGGACCTCCAGCTCGCGGCGCGGCAGGCCGGCGACGCCGAGGCCAAGCTGCGCCCGTTGTTCGGCGACCTGCTGCGCGACGTCGGCGCGGTCGAGGGCATCCGCCGCGTGCGATACACGAGCCCCCACCCCAAGGACATGCGGGCCGAGACGTTCGCGGCGATGGCCGAGACGGACACCGTGTGCGAGCACCTCCACTACCCGCTCCAGTCGGGGAGCGATCGAGTCCTCGCGCTCATGCATCGTGGGTACACCGGCCAGCGATACCTCGAACGGCTCGCGCAGGCTCGCACCACGATCCCCGACCTGGCGGTGTCGACCGACATCATCGTCGGCTTCCCCGGTGAGACCGACGACGACTTCGAGCACACGCTCGAGGTCGCGGCCGCCGCGGAGTTCGACGACGCGTACACGTTCATCTTCTCGCCCCGCCAGGGGACGGAGGCCGCCGCGATGGAGTCCGACTTCGTCGACCCGGCGGTCGCCGCCGAGCGCTTCGGTCGGTTGCGTGTGGTGATCGAGCGTTCGGCGCTGGCGAGGAACCGCGCCCGCGAGGGGCGCATCGAGGAGGTCCTGATCGAGGGCCCGTCCAAGCGGAACCCCGACGTGATCACCGGCCGGACGCGCCAGAACAAGCTCGTGCACTTCTCGCCGCCCGGGCCGCTCCGCACCGGCAGCTACGCGATGATCGAGGTCACCCGCGGTGCGCCCCACTTCCTGGAAGGCCGGTACGTCGAGCTGCTCGCCGAGCCGACGCACAAGCTCCGCATACCGGTCGCCGCGCTCTGAGCCGGCGATGAGCGTCCGACCCCCTCGAGTCGCCGTCGTCGGCCCGACCGCGTCGGGGAAGTCGGCGGTGGCGATGGCCGTCGCCGAGCAGCTCGGCGGTGTCGAGCTCGTCTCTATCGACTCGATGCAGGTCTACCGGCGGATGGACGTCGGCACCGCCAAGCCCACGGTCGAGGAGCGGCGCCGGGTGCGCCACCACCTGCTCGACCTGGTCGATCCCTGGGACGAGTTCACGGTTGCCGAGTTCCAGCGCGCGTACGACGCGGCGTTGGCGGAGATCGCGAGCCGAGGCCACCGGGCGCTGCTCGTCGGCGGGACCGGGCTCTACCATCGTGCGGTGGTCGACCACCTCGACCTTCCGGGGGAGTGGCCCGACCTGCGTCGACGGTTCGAGCGAGAGATCGCCGAGCACGGTCCGCCCGCGATGCACGACCGGCTCGCCCGGCTCGACCCCGATGCGGCCACCAGGATGGAGCCGACGAACGCCCGTCGCATCGTGCGCGCGCTGGAGGTGATCGAGGGGAGCGGCCGGCGGTTCAGCTCGTTCGGGCCCGGGCTCGACGCCTACCCGCTGACCGACGTGGCGCAGATCGGTCTGCGGTGGGACCGTGCCGTCCTGGCCGAACGGATCGCCCGGCGAGTGCACCAGATGATCGACGACGGTCTCGTGGCCGAGGTCGAGTCGATCCTCGCAGGCGGCGGGTTCTCCCGGTCGGCCGGACAGGCGCTCGGCTACAAGGAGCTCGTCCGTCATCTGCATGGCGAGACCTCGCTCGACGAGGCGATCGAGCAGGTGATCGTGCGCACTCGCCAGTTCGCGGTCCGTCAACTGCGATGGTTCCAGCGCGACCCGCGCGTCACCTGGGTCGACGTCTGGTGCGACCCGGTCGCCGAGGCCGTTCCCGCGGTGCTCGCGGCGTACGTCTGAGGCACGTATCCGGCCACGTGTCCGGCCACGTGTTCCGGCCATGTGTCCGGTCGGTACGCTGGAGCCGCACATGGGCACGCTCACCTTGACCAAGCACCACGGGCTCGGGAACGACTTCCTCGTCGTGTTCGATCCGCCGGTCGACCACCTGCCCGAGCTGGCCCGCCGCCTCTGCGGCCGGCGGCGGGGCATCGGTGCCGACGGTCTTCTCGTCGCCACCAACGCCGAGGGGTACGCAGCGAAGATGGTGCTGTTCAACGCCGACGGCAGTCGGGCCGAGATGAGCGGGAACGGCATCCGCTGCTTCGCACAGGCGGTCGCTCGCAGGACGGGCACGCTCGACGACCAGGTGGTCCTCACCGACGCCGGGGAACGGTTGGTGCGCCTGTCGGCCACCGACGATGCCGATACCGTCGACGCCTCGGTCGACATGGGCCCGGTCGAGCCGCTCGACGCCCCTGCCGACTGGGACGCCCTCGGGTGCCACCCGGATCGACCGGTGGCACACCTGAGCCTCGGGAACCCCCACAGCGTCGTCGGCGTCGACGACGTCGACGTGGTCGACCTCACGGCGCTCGGCGCGAAGGTCCCACAGGTCAACCTCGAGATCGTCGAGCCGGGTGAGCACCAGCACGTGATCCGGATGCGGGTCCACGAGCGAGGCGCCGGCATCACGGAGGCGTGTGGCACGGGTGCGTGCGCGTCGGCGTACGCCGCGGCGTCGTGGGGGCTCGCGACGCCCCGGGGCGGGAAACTGATCGTGCACATGGACGGCGGATCTGCGACCGTGGAGCTCGACGCCCCCGCCCCCGGCAGGGTGACCCTCACCGGCCCCGCGACCTACGTCGCGACGATGGAGATCGAAGTCTGAATTGAGCACCCCGTACCAGGAAGCCCTCGGCGCCACCCTCATCGACCGGACCGTCCGCGAGAAGATCGTCCTCGTCGCGGTGGCGCTGCCCGGTCAGACCGACGAGCAGGTCGAGGCCAGCCTCGACGAGCTGGAGCTGCTGGTCGACACCGCAGGTGCCGACGTGGTCGCCCGTCTCGTGCAACGCCGTGAGGCACCCGACCACACCTGGTACATCGGCAAGGGCAAGGTCGACGAGCTGCAGGACATCTGTCTCGCCGTCGACGCCGACACCGTCGTCTTCGACAACGAGCTCGCGCCCGCTCAGCAGTTCAACCTGGAGAAGGTGCTCGGCCGGACCGCGATCGACCGCACCGCCGTGATCCTCGACATCTTCGGCCAGAACGCCCACACCCTCGAGGGCAAGGCCCAGGTCGAGCTGGCGCTGCTCCGGTATCGACTCCCGCGGCTGCGTCGCGGCAAGGGCGCCAATCTGGCGCAGCAGCGCGGTGGTGTGGGCGCCCGCTTCGGTGGCGGCGAGACCAAGATCGAGGTCGACCGCCGGCGGATCATGCGCCGCATCACCAAGCTCGAGTCCGACCTCCGCGACCTGGCCGCGACGCGCGACCTGCAGCGCAAGTCGCGTCGCCGCAGCGGCCTCGCCAACGTGGCCATCGTCGGGTACACCAATGCGGGTAAGTCGACGCTCCTCAATCGGCTCACCGACGCCGGCGTGCTGTCGGAGGACCGTCTGTTCGCCACGCTCGACCCGACCACCCGTCGCCTGGCGCTGCCCGGTGGCGAACCGGTGCTGCTCACCGACACCGTCGGGTTCGTCCGCAACCTGCCTCACGGGCTCGTCGAGGCCTTCAAGGGCACGCTCGAGGTGGCGTCGCTCGCCGACTACCTCGTCCACGTCGTCGATGCGAGCGCACCCGACCCGGACGGGCAGATCACCGCGGTCCGCACCGTGCTCGCGGAGATCGGTGCCCACGAGGTCCCCGAGCTGATCGTGGTCAACAAGGCGGATCTGGCGCCCGCGGTCGCCAAGGAGCTGGTGATCGACCATCCCGGTTCGGTCGCCGTCAGCGCCGTGACGGGCGAGGGGATCGAGCTGTTCCTGCGAGCGCTCGGCGACCGTCTGCGCGCCTTGTCGAAGATCGTCGAGCTGCACATCCCGTTCGATCGCGGCGACGTGCTCGCTTCCGTGCACCGGGAGGGCGAGGTCGTCTCGACGACCGAGGGCGACGGGGCGATGGTCGTTCGCGCCCGACTGTCCGACGCGTCCGTCGGTCGTCTCGACGAGTTCGTCGCTGCCGAGTCGCGGCGGGCCGCGAACGACGGGTGACGGGTCTCGTAGCATCGGCGCTCGCATGATCGACACCGCACCGCCGCAGGGGTTCGTCCCGCCTCCGTACCCCTACGAGCGGGTCGACCGCTTCAAGCCGCTCGCCGACGTGTTCGAGGGTGGCCTCGTCGACTTCTCGATCGGTACCCCCTGCGACCCCCCGCCGGCCGCGGTGATCGAGGCGCTGGGGCACTCCGGAGCCGAGCGCGGCTACCCACCGAGCATCGGCACCGCCGACCTCCGCGATGCGGTGACCCGGTGGATGCGTCGACGGTTCGAGATCGACGTCGACCCGCTGCACGTGGGCGCCTGCGTCGGCACCAAGGAGTTCGTCGGCACGCTTCCCCAGTGGTTGCGTCTGCGCCGGCCGGACCGCGACACGATCCTCTATCCGGCGATCTCCTACCCGACGTACGAGATGGGGGCGATCCTCGCCGGGTGTCGGGCCGTGCCGGTGCCGATGGCCCCCACCGGGGGCGTGGAGCTCGACGCGATCGCCCCCGCCGACGCCGCCCGGGCCCTGGCGCTGTGGGTGAACAGCCCGAACAACCCGAGCGGCATCCTCGACGACCTCGGTGCCGCTGCGGCCTGGGGACGGTCCCACGGTGTGCCGGTGTTCTCCGACGAGTGCTACGTCGAGTTCACGTGGGACGATCGCGGGCGGACGATCCTCGAGCACGGGCTCGACGGCGTGGTCGCCGTGCACTCGCTCTCGAAGCGGAGCAACCTGGCCGGGACGAGGGTCGGCTTCTACGCGGGGGACCCCGAGCTCGTCCACTACCTGCAGGAGGTCCGCAAGCACGTCGGGATGATGGTGCCCGGTCCGGCCCAGGCAGCCGCCGTCGTGGCGCTCGACGACGACGCCCACGTCGAGGCGCAGCGCGACGTGTACCGGCGACGGCTGGGGCGGATGTCCCAGCTACTGGAGGCGTGGTCGGGCCTCTCCGTGCCGTTGCCGGCCGGAGGCTTCTACCTCTGGTTCCACGTCGGCGACGCCTGGGCGTTCACCGAGCGGCTGGTCCGGGAAGGTGGAGCGCTGTTGAGTCCCGGTGACTTCTACGGCAGCGCAGGTGCCGAGTACGTGCGCGTCGCCGTGGTACAACCAGACGAGCGGATCGATCTCGTGGCCGGCAGGCTCGGGGTCGACTGAACGTCGACGGAGCGCAGCACATGGGAGTCAAGTCGAAAGGGCGGGGAACCGCGGCGACGTTCGGGTTGCTGTTGCTGCTCGCCGGCATCGCCGGTGCGGTCGTGCTCTGGGTGATGGCCGAGCGACGCCCGGAACAGGCGGTCGAGGGCTTCGCGCGTGGTCCCGTCGGGTGCACCACCACACTCGAGTTCGCCGACACCGGGACGTTCTTCGTCTACGAGGAGCTGGTGAGCACGGCATCGGAAGCCTTCGCCGAGTGCGCTCCGGACGCGACGCCCGGGGTCGACTTCGGTTTCGCGCTGCTCGACGACGGACGACCGGTGGCCACGCGGGACGACACGTCGATCACCTACGACACCGCCGACGCGGTCGGGACGTCG